>DATEEM010000013.1:0-12881 GCA_035281125.1 Sphingomicrobium sp.
GCTTGCCGCGCTCCATCACCCGCAGCCGTGGCGGTTGAGTTTCGGCGTGCCATTGCTCGGGCACCGCGAAGACATTGCCGCTGTCGTCGACCTGGCTGACGCGGAGCACGGTCACCTTGGGGACGCCGCCCGCCTGGTGGAAAGCCCGACCGCGGCTATGGTCAATCAGCCCCTCGTCGGCCATGTCGTTCAAGAGGCGCTTCAGCTCGATCTTGTCCTGGCTTGAGAGCCCGAATGCCCGCGCGATTTCGCGCTTGCCCGCCGGCTGGTCGGACGTCGCGATGAAGTCGAGGATCTGCTTGCGGCTGGGCAGGCCTGCGGATTTGCGTTTGGCCACTATTCCCCCTCCCTTTGATGGGGAGATCGCTCCAGTTTCTCCCCTCCCCTTGATGGGTTGGGGGTGGGGTGAGGGCCGGGCAACGCAGCCTCAATCATCACGCGTTGGACGGCGCCGGGTGGCGGGTGATGCTTCATGCGAAGCGCTCTACGCCGACGATCACCCCACCCCAACCCCTCCCCATCAAGGGGAGAGGCTTTAACGAAGCTGGCTGTCCTTGCTGCCGCGGCGGTTGATGGTCGAGTGCACGACGGCCTTGTCGCGCTCCGACTGGCAGGCGATGCAGGTGCGGACGCCCGGCAGCGCCTCTCGGCGCTTCTTGGGGATCGGCTCGCCGCAATCGTCGCATTCCTCGGCGCTCTCGCCGGACGGCGTCAGCGCGCGGGCGCGAAGCACCGCGTCCTTCACCGTATCGTCGATCTGGTCCTGAACCGCGCCGTCGCGAGTCCATCCGCCGGCCATGATGCTCTCCTCGCGCGGAAATATAGGAGCCCCTCCCCTCGATGGGGAGGGGTTGGGGTGGGGTGACCGACGACGCGGAGGAGGCCTCCGAAACCACCCCCACCCGGCCCTCCCCCATCAAGGGGTAGGGTTCTTCAGGGTTTCTTCTCCGCCGGAGGCGGCGGGACGTATGGCTTGAACGCCCCTCCCGGAACCGCCGAGGCGACCGGGCTCTCGAACCCGTCCTTGCTCACGGACGAAACGCCGAACACCCAATCGTCGACGCGAATGTGGGGGAGGACGAGCTTGCAGACGTCCGTGCAGCTTCTCGCGGCGAGGGCGCGTGCTGTCTGCCACTGATTCGCATCAGTCCGGCGCCACCAGACCTTGTGCGAACTCGCCGCCGCTATCGGTGACCAAGTCACCGTCGTGTCCGTGCTCACCGCGCCCTCGACCTTGGGCTCGGGCGGCGGCGGGGCGCTGGCGATCGCGGCGAGCGCGGCGACGTTCAGCTTGGTCATCTTGGCAAGATAGGCGAAGTCGACATGGTCGATGGTGTCGCCGTAGCGCTTGCCGTTCTCGGTCCTGAGGTCCTGGTGCTGCCAGTCGTAATTCTCGACCGCGACGCTGATCCGAGCGGCGGGATAGCCGAGCTCGAGAAACGGGATATGGTCGCCGCCGCGGCCGAAGCGGTCGGTGCGCCAGATCTGCCGAACGTCGAGCCCGATGTTGAGCCGGTCGGCGAGGCTGTCGAGGAAGCGCGAGATGTTGCGCGACGGGCTGTCGTTCTCGCCGCCGAGGCGATGGGTGTCCGCGGCGAGCTCGACCTGCCCCTGCGACCGCGGCCCTTCGGACAGCACGCGCGCATGGCTGTCGTCGCAGACGCCGTCCGAAGAACATGAGTTGCCGATGATGTCGTTGTTGAGGACGGTGACGACGTTCCAGCCCTGGGCCTTGGCGTAGTTCGCCAGCACCTTGCCGCCGTAGAGCCCCTGCTCCTCGCCCGACAAAGCCGCATAGACGATCGTTCCGGGGAACTTGTGCTTCGACAGCACCCGTGCGGCCTCGATCACAGCGGCGGTGCCCGATCCGTCGTCGTTCGCCCCCGGAGCGTCCGAAGTGAAGTTCATCACGTCGGTCACCCGGCTGTCGATATGGCCCTGGATGATGACCACGTCGTTGGGCCGCTCGGTGCCGCGCTGGATGGCGACCATGTCGCACACGAGCGTGGGATTGGGGATGCGTGCGCCTGTGAAAGTTTCACAGGGCTTTACCGTCGGCAGGCCGAAGCTTTCGAACCGGCTTTTGGTCCAGTTGAGCGCCGCGCCGATGCCGCGCTTCGGATCGGTCTGCGACGATAGAGTGTGCCGCGTGCCGAAGCCAACGAGATGCTCGATGGTGCTCCTGAGCTCGGACTGGCTGACCGGCGCGATGATCGCGCGGAGCCTGGCGTCGGGGGATGGCGGCGGCGCGGCGCCGATCAGGAGCGGGAGGAGGACGAAAAGGCCGGCGTAACGCATGGACAGCCTCCTTCTGCCCTTCCCCTCGATGGGGAGGGGTCGGGGTGGGTGATGTTCGTCGAAAGGCCAGCAGGTGGAGGCGGCACCCCCACCCTGCCCTCCCCCATCAAGGGGGAGGGTTCTCTGGCATTTGCGGCATCGCGGGTCTAGGGGAACCCCGACCCCAACAACCACAGTGCAGGACGCGTATCCATGCTTCGCAGCATCGACCATTTCATCGGCGGCTCCACTTTCGCTAGCGGCGAGCGGCAGGGCGAGGTGTTCGATCCGAACCAGGGCGAGGTGCAGGCCAGTGTCCGGTTCGGCACCGCGGCCGACCTCCAGAAAGCAGTCGACGCCGCATTAGCCGCGCAGCCGGCCTGGGCCGCGACCAACCCCCAGCGCCGCGCCCGCGTCATGTTCAAGTTCAAGGAGCTGGTCGAAAAGAACATGGACGAGCTCGCTCACGTCCTGTCGAGCGAGCATGGCAAGGTGATCGCCGACGCGCGCGGCGACGTTCAGCGCGGGCTCGAGGTGATCGAATATGCGTGCGGTATCCCGCAGGCGCTGAAGGGCGAATATACGGTCGGCGCCGGCCCCGGGATCGACGTTTACTCGATGCGCCAGCCGCTCGGCATCGGCGCCGGAATCACGCCGTTCAACTTCCCGGCGATGATCCCGATGTGGATGTTCGGCATGGCGATCGCCTGCGGCAACGCCTTCATCGTCAAGCCGTCCGAACGCGACCCGACCGTTCCCGTGCGCCTTGCCGAGCTGATGAAGGAAGCGGGCCTGCCCGACGGCATCCTCAACGTCGTCCACGGCGACAAGGAAATGGTCGATGCGATCCTCGACCATCCGGACATCGCTGCGATCAGCTTCGTCGGGTCGAGCGACATCGCGCAATATATCTATTCGCGCGGCACGGCGAACGGCAAGCGGGTCCAGGCCTTCGGCGGCGCCAAGAACCATGGCATCGTCATGCCCGACGCCGACCTCGACCAGGTCGTCAACGACCTCGCCGGGGCCGCCTTCGGCTCGGCCGGCGAGCGCTGCATGGCGCTTCCAGTGGTGGTTCCGGTGGGCGAGGACACGGCGAACGCGCTGCGCGACAAGCTCGTCCCGGCGATCGCGGGCTTGCGCGTCGGCGTGTCGACCGACCCGGACGCGCATTACGGCCCGGTCGTGACCAAAGCGCACAAAGAGCGGATCGAAAGTTATATCCAGATGGGGATCGACGAGGGCGCCGAGCTCGTCGTCGACGGCCGCGGCTTCACCCTCCAGGGTCATGAGCAGGGCTTTTTCATCGGCCCGACCTTCTTCGACCACGTCAAGCCGACGATGAAGAGCTACCAGGACGAGATTTTCGGCCCCGTCCTGCAGATGGTCCGCGCCAAGGATTTCGAGGAGGCGCTGCGCCTTCCCTCGGAGCACGAATATGGCAACGGCGTCGCCATCTTCACCCGCAACGGCCATGCGGCGCGCGAGTTCACCGCGCGGGTCAATGTCGGGATGGTCGGGATCAATGTCCCGATCCCCGTCCCGGTCAGCTACCACAGCTTCGGCGGCTGGAAGCGTTCGGGCTTCGGCGACATCGGCCAGTACGGGCAGGAAGGCCTGCGCTTCTGGACCAAGAACAAGGTCGTCACCCAGCGCTGGCCCGACGGGTTCGTCGACGGCGCCGGCGACAAGGCCGCGTTCCACATCCCGACCTTCGGCTGACGTCGAGGGATATCCCGGCCCACAATGGCGTTGGGGCTTCATGCTCCGCGCCATCGCACCCGTAATCGCCTTCGCAGCCCTGCTGACGGTCGTCGCGTGCGGCGGGCGCGACCCGGTCGCGAACGGCGCGGAGAACACGGCGGGCCTGCCGGCGATCAACGACGCCGTGCCCGATGCGACCGGCAGCCCGCCCGAGAAGGCGGAGCCCACGATCGAGCCGCCCCGGCCGGCTGCGACCATACCCGTCGCGCTTCAGGGCCGCTGGGGACTGACGCCGCTCGATTGCACATCGACTCGCGGCGACGCCAAGGGCTTGCTGGTCGTCAGGCCGGGCGAGCTGCGCTTTTACGAATCGCGCGCCGTCCCCGCCGGCAACGCGCAAACCAGCGAGGACTCGATCAGCGGCGATTTCCACTTTACCGGGGAAGGCCAAACCTGGACGAGGTTTGAATCGCTTACGCTGGACGGCGATAAGCTGGTGCGTACCGAGAGCAACCCGATGGCGAGCTTCACCTATGCGCGATGCAAATAAATGGGTCCTGGCGGCGATCGCAGCAGCGGCGCTTGGCGGCTGTAGCAAGCCGGCCAACGACGCCGACAACGTCATCATCACCGACATCAACAACGCGGACCCCAAGGACATCGAGGCGGTGCCGCCCGACGAGAGCAGCGGGGCTCCGGAGGACGAGCTGACCAACGACGGCGACGCCAACGGCGCTGACCAGAACGCGACCGACAACGACGGAAATTGAGATGCTGACACTTTATTATTCGCCCGGCGCCTGCAGCCAGGCGCCGCACATCTTCATGCACGAAGTGGGCGTGGAGCATGATGCCGTGAAGGTGAATCTCAGGACCAAGACGCTCGAGGACGGCAGTTCCTATCTGCTGGTCAACCCGAAGGGCGCGGTGCCCGCGCTCCGCCTCGACGACGGCGAGGTACTGACGGAAAATGCCGTTATCCTGCAATATCTCGGCGATCTCTCCGGGGCCCTTCCGCCCGCCGGCAACCAGGAACGCTACCGCGTGCTCGAATGGGTGAACTTCATCACCACCGAGCTGCACAAGAGCTTCTCGCCTTTGTTCAACCCCGCCGCCGGTGAGGAGACGAAGCGGTTCTTCCGTGAACAGATCGCCAAGAAGTTCGACTATGTCGAAGGCCGGCTCGGCGACGCCTTCCTGTTGGGCGACGAGCCGACGATCGCCGACGCCTATCTGTTCGTGATCAGCGGCTGGGGCGACGCCATGATCGGCCTCGACAATTGGCCGAAGGTCACCGCGTTCCGCCGGCGAATGCTCGAGCGGCCCGCCGTCCGCGACGTGCTTCGGTTCGAAGGATTGCTCAAAGAGGAAGTGGCGGGCTAGAGCGCCCGCCAAATGACCCAGTTCGATCTTACCGACGACCAGCTCCAGATCCAGGAGATGGCGCGCAAGTTCACCGCGGACGCGATCAGCCCGTTCGCGGCCGAGTGGGACGAGAAACACATCTTTCCGCGCGACACGATCCGCGAAGCCGCCGAGCTCGGCTTCGGCGCGATCTACGTCTCCGAAGAAAGCGGCGGCATCGGCCTCGGCCGGCTCGAGGCGGCGCTGGTGTTCGAGGCGATGGCCTACGGCTGCCCGTCGACCAGCGCGTTCATCTCGATCCACAACATGGTCGCGTGGATGATCGACCGCTTCGGTTCGGCCGAACTGAAGCAGCGCTACCTGCCTTCGCTGATCCCGATGGAGAAGATGGCGAGCTATTGCCTGACCGAACCGTCGTCGGGTTCCGACGCGGCCGCGTTGAAGACGAAAGCGGTGCTCGACGGCGACCATGTTGTGGTGTCGGGCTCGAAGGCGTTCATTTCCGGCGCCGGCGCGAACGACGTGATGGTGGCGATGGTCCGCACCGGCGAGGAGGGACCGAAGGGCATCACCGCGCTGGTCATCGAAAAGGACATGAAGGGCGTCAGCTTCGGCGCGCAGGAGAAGAAGCTCGGCTGGCATTCGCAGCCGACCGCCCAGGTCAATTTCGACGAGGTCCGGGTTCCCGTCGCCAACCGGCTCGGGGCCGAAGGCGAGGGCTTCCGAATCGCGATGATGGGCCTCGACGGCGGCCGCATCAACATCGGCGCCTGCTCGCTCGGCGGCGCCCAGCGCTGCCTCGACGAAGCGATCAATTATACTAGGGAGCGCAAGCAGTTCGGCCAGGCGATCGCCGATTTCCAGGCGACGCAATTCACCCTGGCCGACATGGAGACCGAGCTTCAGGCCGCGCGCTACTTGCTTTACGTCGCCGCGGCCAAGGTCACCGCCAACGCCCCCGACAAGACGCGGTTCGCGGCCATGGCGAAGCGGCTGGCGACCGACACCGGCTCGTCGGTGGTCGACCGCGCGCTCCAGCTCCACGGCGGCTACGGCTATCTGATGGACTATCCGATCGAGCGCTTCTGGCGCGACCTCAGGGTCCACTCGATCCTCGAGGGCACCAATCAGATCATGCGGGTCATCGTCAGCCGGGACCTGCTGCGGCAGTGAGCGACGATGTCCTGATCAATGTCGAGGGCGGGGTCGGGCGAATCCGGCTCAACCGGCCGAAGGCGATCCACGCGCTGACGACGCGGATGTGCGAAGCGATGAGCGCGGCGCTGCTCGAGTGGCGCTCCGACCCAAAGGTAATCGTCGTCGTCATCGACCATGCCGAGGGCCGCGGCTTCTGCGCCGGCGGGGACGTGGTGATGTTGTGGCGCAGCGGGAATGAGGATGGGGAGGACGCGAAGCGCTTCTTCCTCGCCGAATATCGGCTCAACCACCTGCTTTTCACGTACCCCAAGCCGACCGTCGCGATCATGGACGGCATCACCATGGGGGGCGGCGTCGGCATCTCGCTTCCCTGCAAGTTCCGCATCGCGACCGAGAACACGCGCTTCGCCATGCCCGAAACGAGCATCGGGCTGTTCCCCGACGTCGGCGGCGGCTGGTACCTGCCCCGGCTGCCGGGCCGCGTCGGCGACTTCATGGCATTGACCGGGGCGCGGCTCGATGGCGCCGACTGCCACTACCTGGGGCTGGCGACACATTATGTGCCGCAGTCGTCGCTGCCGGACCTGATCGATCGAACGATCAAGGGGCCCGACCGCATCGCCGGCGGCATCGGCGCACTGTCGACCACGCCGCCCGAGGCCAGGATCGCGGAGAACCTGCCGGCGATCACGCGCTGCTTCGCCAGCTATCGGTTCGAAGAGGTCATCGCCGCGCTCAAGGCCGACGGGAGCGAATGGGCGACGACGGAGCTGATGACCCTCGGGACCAAAAGCCCGCTGTCGTGCAAGGTTTCGCTCCGGCTGATGGAAGAGGGCGCTCGGCGGGCCAGTTTCGAGGACGAGATGCGCGCCGAATATGCGCTGGCGAGCCGCGTCGTCCGCACCCACGATTTTCGCGAAGGCGTCCGCGCGCTTCTGGTTGACAAGGACAATCAACCGCAATGGGACCCGCCCACGGCCGAGGACGTCAACGACGAAATGCTCGACGTGCTCTTCGCGCCGCTGCACGGGCATGAGGCGTGGACGCCTTTTCCGGAGATTGGGCAATGACCGAATACTCAACGATCCTGGTCGAGCAGCGCGGCGCGGTGACGCTGGTCACCCTGAACCGACCTCAGGCGCTGAACGCACTCAACAGCGATGTGCTCAAGGAGCTGATCGATGCCTTCGCGGCGTACGACTCCGACCCGTCGCAGCGCTGCCTGGTCCTTACCGGCTCGGACAAGGCGTTCGCCGCCGGCGCCGATATCAAGGAGATGGAGCAGCAGCTTTTCGCCGACATGTACGCCGCCGATTTCTTCGCCGGCTGGGAACAGGTCACCGCGACCCGCAAGCCGTGGATCGCGGCGGTTGCCGGCTATGCGCTCGGCGGCGGGTGCGAGGTGGCGATGATGGCCGACTTCATCATCGCCGCGGACAGCGCGAAGTTCGGCCAGCCGGAAATCAAGCTCGGCGTGACGCCCGGCATGGGCGGCTCGCAGCGCCTGACCTGGGCTGTGGGCAAGGCCAAGGCGATGGAGATGTGCCTGACTGGGCGGATGATGGATGCGCAGGAGGCCGAGCGTTCGGGCCTGGTCGCGAAGGTCGTGCCGGCCGCGGAGCTTGTCGACGAAGCGCTGAAAACGGCCGAGGCGATCGCGGCCATGCCACCGCTCGCGGCGATCGCTGCGAAGGAGATGATTAATGCGGCGTTCGAAATCCCGCTGACACAAGGTATCCGGTTCGAACGGCGGCTGTTCCACGGCCTGTTCGGGACCGAGGACCAGAAGGAAGGCATGACCGCCTTCGTCGAGAAGCGGCCGGGCAATTGGAAGGGGCGTTAGACGCATGGCACGCATCGCATTCATCGGCCTTGGCCACATGGGCGGCGGAATGGCGCCGAACCTGGCGAAGGCGGGGCACGAGGTCCGCGCCTTCGACCTCAGCGAGGAGGCGCTGGCGAAGGCCTGCGAGCAAGGATGCGTGCGTTCCGACTCGGCGGTCGACGCGGTGACAGATGCCGAAGCGGTGATCACCATGCTGCCGGCGGCGCAGCATGTGCTCGACGTCTACCGCAACCATGTTCTCGGCAAGGCGCCGGCTTCCGCGCTGCTCGTCGACTGCTCCACCATTGATGTCGCCAGCGCGCGGACGATCGAGAAGGAAGCCGCCGCGCAAGGTTATGGGATGGTCGACGCACCCGTCTCCGGCGGAATCGCGGCGGCCGCCGGCGGCACTCTGACCTTCATGGTCGGCGGATCGGATGAGGCCTACGCCCGGGCGCAGCCGCTCCTCGAACCGATGGCCAAGGCCGTGATCCACGCCGGCGGGCCTGGCGCGGGACAGGCCGCCAAGATCTGCAACAACATGATCCTCGGGGCGACCATGGTCGCGACGTGCGAAGGCTTCGCCATGGCGAAGAAGCTGGGCCTCGACCTCCAGACCTTCTTCGACATTTCGTCCAAGGCGTCGGGCCAGAGCTGGTCGATGACCAGCTATTGCCCGGTCCCGGGGGTCGGACCCGAAACGCCCGCCGACCATGATTATGAAGGCGGCTTCGCCGCCGCTTTGATGCTCAAGGACCTGAAGCTGGCGATGGACGCCGCGAAACAGGTCGGGCTCGAACTGGAAATGGGCGAGGAGGCCGAGGAAGAATATGAGAAATTCGTCCAGGCCGGCGGCGGGAGCAAGGACTTTTCCGGCATTATCAAGATGATCGACGGCAGCTGGAAAGCAACGGAGGAGCAATGAGAATGCGCATCCATCTCTGGGCTGCAGCCGCAGTGGCGGCTCTCGCCGCGGGTATAGCTTTCGCGGCTCTACCCAAGGGACGTGCGCTTGCCATCATGCACGAGCGGCACGAAGGCATGGAGAAGATCGGCGACACCAACAAATTGCTCCGCCGCGAGATCACGTCCGGCTCACCGTTCATGCCCGCGATTCGATCCGGCGCAGCGACCATGGCCAGCCTTTCGGCGAAGGCCAACGGGTGGTTCCCGGCCGGCACCGGACCGGAGGTCGGCAAGACTGGCGCGAAGCCGGAAATCTGGCGCAATCCCAAGGATTTCGCGCAAAAGCTGCGCAACTTCCAGGCCGCGGCGCGGGCATTCGACGCCGCCGCAAAATCGGGTGACATGGCGGCGATCAAGTCGCGCTATTCGAGCCTTGGCGCGAGCTGCAAGGCATGCCACGACACTTACCGCGCGGAGATGAAGCACTGAGCCGCATCGGTCCCGGTCAGCCGGTCTGGGACGTCCCCATCCGGCTCTTCCACTGGCTGCTCGTCGCGCTCATCGGGTTCAGCTGGTGGTCGGCGGAAAATGACCATGTCGACTGGCACATCTGGTCGGGCTGCGCGATCCTGACGCTGTTGATCTTCCGCCTGCTGTGGGGCCTGGTCGGAAGCTCGACCGCGCGCTTTTCGAGCTTCGTCCGCGGGCCACGGACCGTGGTCGACTATCTGCGGGGACGGTGGCGCGGAATCGGCCATACGCCCTTGGGCGCGCTGAGCGTCCTCGGCATGCTTCTCGCCGTCGCCGTCCAGGTCGGGCTCGGCCTCATCAACGAAGACGACGACGGCCTTTACGCGGGGCCGCTGGCGCATCTGGTCAGTCTCGACGTATCCGAGGCGGCGCACGATCTTCACGAAGACTGGTTTTACGTGGTTCTGGGGCTGATCGCGCTCCACGTCGCCGCGATCGTCTACTACCGGATACGTGGCCGCTCGCTGGTCACGCCGATGATCACCGGAAAGGCCGATCCCGAGCCGGGAACCCAGCCGTTGCGGCCAGGCAAATGGTGGGTTGCGCTGATCTGCATCGGCATCGCCATCGGCGTGACCCGCTGGGTCATCGCCGGCGCGCCGCCCTTCTGGGCTTGATAGCCGAAGCCGCGACGACCACATCGCACTCATGCTGATCCGCACCGAGCAAACGCCGAACCCCGCGACCCGCAAGTTCCTGCCGGGCCAGGCAGTGATAGAGGCCGGAACCCGCGATTTCGCCGACGCGCAGTCGGCCGAAGCGTCACCGCTCGCCGCAGCGCTGTTCGCGAGCGGCTTGGTCGAAGGCGTTTTCTACGGCAGCGATTTCATCTCGGTCACGGCCGCGCCCGGTGTCGCCTGGAGCGACCTCGAGCCGCTGGTGGTCGAGACCCTGCTCGATCATTTCGTCAGCGGCGCCTCGCTGTTCGCACCGGGAAGCGCGGCTGGGATCCACGTCGCCGCCGAGGCCGATTTCGAGGAGGACCCAGCCGACGCCGACATTATCGACCAGATCAAGGAGCTGATCGAGACGCGCGTCCGCCCGGCAGTCGCGCAAGACGGCGGCGACATCGTCTACAAGGGCTATCGCGACGGGCATCTCTTCCTATCGCTGCACGGCGCGTGCTCGGGCTGTCCGTCATCGACCATCACGCTGAAGCGCGGGATCGAAAGCCTGATCCGGCACTACGTCCCAGAGGTCGAGACCGTCGAGGCCGTTTAACTCGCGGGGGTTGCGGCTTTGCGCCGCATGTGCCCACTATCTCCTGTCATGATGCTCGCCTTCGACACTTCCAGCGCCGCATGCACCGCGGCCCTGTTCGACGCGTCGGGCGCGTGCATCGAACGCCGCGACGAAATGATCGGCCGGGGCCACAGCGAGCGGCTCGTCCCGATGCTCGAGGACATGCTCGGCGGCCGCACCGCGGAGCGGATCCTGGTCGGAGTCGGCCCGGGCAGCTTCACCGGAATCCGGGTGGGGATCTCCGCCGCCCATGGCCTTTCGATCGGTTGGGCCGCACAGCTTCACGGAATGTCGTCGCTCGCGCTGCTCGGTGTCGGAGCCCGATCGACTGACGAAGTGGCGGCAGCGGTCGTCGGCGGCCACGGCGAGTTGTTCGTCCAGCAGTTCGACGGAGCTTCGGGACGACCGACGAGCGAGCTTTTCAACCTTCCGCCGCGCGAGGCTGGGCACGCGACCTCGGCAGACCTCGTCGTAGGTTCCGGCGCGCGGCAGCTGGTCGAAGCGCGCGGCTGGGGCGAGGCGCGCGACGCCTTCCCGTCAGCCGCCGACACCCTGGCCTTGCCGGAAAAGTTGCGAACGCTCGCCGCCAAGCCCGTCTACGCGCGCGCTCCCGACGCGAAGGCGAAAGCGGCGTGATGGCGACCATCGATCATCCGGTGCGCGTCGAGGCGGGAACGTCGGCCGATCTCGATGCGGTGATGGACGTCATGGAGGCGGCGTTCGGAACGCGCTTCGGTGAGGCCTGGACGCGCTCCCAATGCGCGGGAATCCTCCCGATGACCGGAGTTTCGCTGAATCTCGCGCGCGACGCGCAATCGTGCCGGGTCGTCGGTTTCTCGCTCGTCCGAACGGTCGCCGACGAGTCGGAACTTCTTCTCATCGCAGTAGATCCGAATCATCGGCGCCAGGGAATCGGGCGGGGACTGCTGGACCATTTCCTTGAGCAGGCGCGGTCGGACGGGGTCGGCCGCGTCCATCTCGAAGTGCGCGATGGGAACCCGGCGACCGCCATGTATCGCGAAGCAGGATTCTCGTCCGTGGGACGGCGACGCAACTATTACCGCGCTCCGGACGGTCAGCAATTCGACGCGCTCACCTTCGCACTCAAGCTTTGATCTTCAATTCATTCGGCGGAATTGGTGGCGCTATTGCCGCGCCCGGGGAACAGCCCTAATGCGGCACGGACGTGCGGCAAGATCGACTGCACGCATTTGCTCGGACTCAGGAACATCGCCATGAACGACAATGATTCCACAGAAGATATTCTGTTGACCCTGACCGCCGACATCGTCGCCGCGCACGTCAGCAACAACAGCGTCGCGGTCAACGACTTGCCGAACCTCATCCAGAACGTTCATGCCGCGCTGAACGGCATTTCCGGCAAGTCGGCAGCGCCGGAGCCGAAGCCGGAGCCGAAAGTGCCGATCCGGTCGTCGGTCAAGCCCGATTACATCGTCTGCCTTGAGGACGGGAAGCGGCTGAAGATGCTCAAGCGGCACCTGATGACGCACTACAACATGACGCCCGACCAGTATCGGCAGAAGTGGGGGCTCAATGCCGATTATCCGATGGTTGCGCCCAATTATGCGGAACAGCGGCGCAAGCTCGCCAAGTCGATCGGGCTCGGCACGAAGCGGCGGCGGACGCGGGGCAAGTAGCGTTGCGAAGGGACAGCGCGGCGAAGCGATCCGGGTGCCGATCCGGTCCGCTTCGCCGCGGTCAAGCGAAGGGCGTTGCCCTTTGACCCGCACCGTCGCGATGCTTACCTTGGCCCCATGACCCGGACGATCGACATCGAGACCCTCTGCGCCGACAAAGGGCTGAGGATCACCGAGCAGCGCAAGGTCATCGCTCGCGTGCTGGGCGACAGCAA
>DATEEM010000014.1:0-4464 GCA_035281125.1 Sphingomicrobium sp.
CCCGTCGGCACCTTGGCCATCGGCAAGGCAGGGGCGATCAACGCGGCCTTGCTTGCCGCGGCTATCCTGGCGGCCTCGGACAGCGAGCTGGCCGCGCGGCTTGAACGCTTTCGCGACGAGCAGACCGGCTCCGTCGCCGAAGCTCCTGAATGATCGCACCCGGCTCGACCATCGGCATCGTCGGCGGCGGCCAGCTCGGCCGGATGCTCGCCGTCGCCGCGGCGCAACTCGGCTACAAGTGCCGCGTGTTCGATCCGCATGAGGCGCCCTGCGCGGCCGACGTCGCGTATAGCTTCACGCGCGCCGCCTATGACGACGAAGGCGCGCTCGCCGCCTTCGCGCAAGCGGTCGATGTCGCCACATACGAATTCGAGAACCTGCCCGTCGCGCCGCTGAAGCGGCTCGGCGACAAGCTGCGGCCCTCTGCGCGCTCGCTGGAAATCGCCCAGGACCGCGCCGAGGAGAAGCGCTTCATCGAAAGCTCCGGCGCGCGCGTCGCGTCGTGGCGCGACATCGGCTCGGTCGAGGATGTCCGCGCCGCCGTCGCGGCGCTCGGTGCGCCCATCCTGCTCAAGACCCGGCGCTACGGCTATGACGGCAAGGGCCAGGCCTGGGTCCACTCGTCGGACGATGCTGTCGCGGCATGGGATTCGATCGGCCGCGAACCCGCCATCGCCGAGGCGGCGGTGGACTTCGGCGCCGAATTTTCGGTGATCGTCGCGCGCTGGGCCGACGGTCGCCATGCCTATTGGGACAGCCCGCGCAACGAGCATCGCGACGGCATCCTTCGCGCCTCGACCGTGCCCGCCGGCGATGCCGTCGCACCGCAGGTCGAGGAAGCGCGCGCCGCGACGCTGCGCATCGTCGAGGCGCTCGGCCATGTCGGGGTGCTGACGGTCGAGTTCTTCGCGACCGCCGACGGGCCGCTGGTCAACGAGATCGCGCCACGCGTCCACAACAGCGGCCACTGGACGATCGAGGGCGCGGTCACCTCGCAGTTCGAGCAGCACATTCGCGCCATTTGCGACCTGCCGCCGGGCCGCACCGGGCTGATGCGCGGCGGCGCGGTCATGGAAAATCTCATTGGCGCGGAGGTCGAGCGCTGGCCCGAGCTCGTCGCCGAGCGCGGCGCCCACGTCCACATTTACGGCAAGGGAGAGGCCCGCCCCGGCCGCAAGATGGGCCATGTCACGCGCGTGGTTCGCTAGGGCGCCTCGACCACCTCGATCGGGATGCCCAGCGGCTCGAGCTGCGGCCGGACCTTGGCGGCGTCGCCGACGACCACCCAGACGAAGCCTTTCGGGTCGATCGCCGCGCGCGCCGCCTGGTCGAGCTTGGCCGCCGTCAGCGATCGGTATTCCGGCGCCAGCGTCTCGTAATAATCGTCGGGCCGGTCGAACAGGTCCATCGCCATCAGTCCGTTGAGCACCGCGTCCGATGTCTCGAACCGCCCCGGCAGCTCGTTGATGCTGCGCGCCACGGTGCGGGTCACCTCTTCCTCGGTCACGCCCCTGCTGCCGAGGAAATCGCCGATCTGCTTGTTGAGCTCGGCCAGGGATTCGCCGGTCTTGTCGGCCTGGACCGGGGCGGAGACGATATAGGCGACATTGTTCTCGAGGAACTGCGGACGCCCGTTGACGCCATAGGACCAGCCCTTGCTCTCGCGCAGGTCCATGTTGAGCCGCGACAGGAAGTTGCCGCCGAGCGCGTCATTGGCCGCCGACAGCGGGATGACGTTGCCGCGCGGGTCGACCGGGATCAGCTGGCCGCCGAGGATGCTCGATTGCGGCGCGCCCTTGCGGTCGACCAGCAGGATCCTCTGCGCAGCCGGGCGCGGCGGCGGCGGCGTGAACGCCTTGGCGCCCTTGGCGACGGCGGGCGGCTGCCAATTGCCGAAGCGCACCTCGAGCAGCGGCTTGACCTCGCTCCACGGCAGGCTCGAGACGACGAACATCTTGGCGTTGTCGGGCCGGATCCAGCTTTGCTCGAACGCCTTGAGGTCGTCGCGGGTGATGCGCTTGATCGCCGCGGGATCGCCGCCGGCCGGGCCGCCGTAGGGGTGGGCGGCGCCGAACAGCGCCGCCGGGAGCACGCGGTTGGCGACCCGCGTCGGGTCCTTCTTGGTCTGCTCGATGCCGGTCAGCATCTGCGCCTTCAGCCGGTCGATTTCGGGCTGCTGGAAGGCCGGGTTGCGGACCACGTCGGCGAGGATGTCGAGCGCCGGCGCGAGGTTGGGCGACAGCGCCGACAGCGTCGCCATCGATCGGTCCTGCGAACTGCCGGTGGCGACGTTGGCGCCGAGCCGCTCCTCGGCCTCGGCCAGCTCCTGCGAGCTCATGCTCGCCGTGCCCTCGTCCAACAGGTTCATCGCGAGGCTCGCGAGCCCGCGCGAATTGGGCGCGTCCGACGCCTCGCCGGCGTCGAAGGTCAGCGCGACCGACGTGGTCGGGACGGCGCCGCGCTGGACGTAGTCGACCGGGATCCCGTTCGCCAATTTGTCGTGGACGATCGGCGGGAAGTCGAGCGCGGCGAGCTGGCCGACCGGCGGGATCGCGCGCTTGGCGGCCGGCGCCGGCGCCGCGTTCGCCGCCTCGGCCTTTGGCGCCGGCGCCGCAGCCTTGGCCTCGGCATAGGGCGGGCGCTCGCCCGGCGACACGGTGATCGTCAGCGGCGGCCGCTTCAGCCATTGCTGCATGGTCGAGCGCACCACCGCCGGCGTGATCGCCGCATAGGACGCCAGCGTCTTCCGGTAGAAATTGCTGTCCTTGGCATAGGTCTGCCCTTCGGCCAGCGCGACGGCCTTGCCGCCGAAGCCGCCGACCTGCTCGAGCCCGCGGATCCGGCCCGACACTTCGCTCATCACCGCGCGCTGGATCTCGTCCTGCGTCGGCCCGTTGGCGATATAATCGGCGAGGATCTCGTCGAGCCGCTTCGAGACCACCGCCGGGTCGACCCCCGGCCGGACGGCGGCGAAGACGGTGAAGATGCCGGCGCGCTGCAGCGGGGTCAGGAAGGCGCTGACGCTGACTGCGATCTTCTCGTCGCGGACCATGATCTTGTCGAGCCGCGAGCTGTTGAGCCCGCCGAGCACCGACGCGCCGATGTCCAGCGCCGCGAGCCTTCGGTCGAGCAGGCCGGGCACCGCCCAGTTGCGCTGGATCAGCGTCGTCGCGACATTGTCCTTCATCGCGACCGTCTTGGCCTGGGCCAGCGTCGGGACGCCCGCCTGCGCCGGATTGTTGACCGGCCCCCTGGGGATGTCGCCGAAATATTTCTCGACCAGCGGCCGCGCCTTGGCCGCGGTCGTGTCGCCGGCGATGACCAGCACCGCATTGTTCGGCCCGTATTTGTCGCGGAACCATTGCTTGACGTCCGCGAGGCTCGCCGCGTCGAGGTCGGCCATCGATCCGATCGTCGTGTGGTGATAGGGGTGGCCGGCCGGGAACAGATTGCCGAACAGCTCATAGGGGACCAGCCCGCCCGGCCGGCTGTCGCCCTGCCGTTTCTCGTTCTGGACGACCCCGCGCTGGTTATCGAGCACCGCCTGGGTGACCGCGCCGAGCAAATGGCCCATGCGGTCGCTTTCCATGAACAGTGCCCGCTCGAGCGCGCCCGCCGGGACGGTCTGGAAATAGTTGGTCCGGTCGTAGGACGTCGTGCCGTTATAGTCGGTCGCGCCGATCTGCTGCAGGTAGGTGAAGAAGTCGCCCGGCAGGTTCTCGGTGCCGTTGTACATCAGATGCTCGAACAGGTGCGCGAAGCCGGTCTTGCCCGCGGGCTCGTCCTTCGACCCGACATTGTACCACACGCTGACCGCGACAACGGGGGCCTTGTGGTCCTCGTGGACGATGACCGTCAGCCCGTTGTTGAGGCGGAACATCGAATGCGGGATCGCGACCTGCCTGACCAGGCTCTGCACCGGCACCGACTTGCCGATCGCTTTCTCCCCTTGAGGGAGAGGTTTGGGTGAGGGGGCCGAAGTGGTGGCGGGGCCGGGGGCGGCGGCAACCAGCGCCGGCGAGGTCAGGAAGGTCGCGGCGGCGAGCAGGACAAGGCGGCTTTGAAAGCGCATCAGCTTGAAATCTCCGGATTAATTCGTTTTGCCCAAGCCGACATTAGCGGCTGTGAGAAGACTCTCAAGTGCGCCCGGGCGAGCGGCCGGGTTTTTCGACGGGTGGCGGAAGGCGAGCCGCCAAGTCTAAGGCGGCAGGCGCGCAGCGCCACGCAAGCTGATCGAGAGATGCGGAGCCAGTTCGGCCGGCGGGGCGGCGAGCGAGCCGAGCCCGTCCGAAGTCGCAGACGACCGCAGGTCACCTCACGGAGCGAGCGGACAGCAATTCGCCCGAACTGCGAGCGCGAGCAGGCGTGACGGAAGTACCCGAGCCGCGCTTAGCGCGCCGCTCCTTCCCTTCCCGCCCCATCGTCATCCCGGACCTGGTCCGGGATCCGCCTTCCACCCGCTCG
>DATEEM010000015.1:0-20399 GCA_035281125.1 Sphingomicrobium sp.
TCCACCAGGCGGGCGGCGTCCCCAAGGTGACCGTGCTCCGCGTCAGCCAGGTCGACGACAGCGGCAATGTCTTCGCGGTGCCCGAGCAATGGCACGCCGAAACTCAACCGCCACGGCTGCGGGTGATGGAGCGCGGCAAGCACAGCGCGCTCGGCATCGGCGATCGGGTGCTGTGTCGGACCGAGCAGAAAGGCGAACGATGGCTCGCGCATCCGTTGAAAAAGCTGGCCCGCTCCGCCGAGCTGGTGCTCGGCGTGGTGCGCCGCGACGGCGACCGCTTCTGGCTCTCCCCGGTCGACAAGCGCGAGCGGCGCGAGTTCTCCATTCACGACTTGAAGGACGCGCAAGCCGGCGACCTCGTGCTGTGCGAGGTGAGCGGGCGTCCGCCACGAGTCTCCGCCCGCGTCGACGCCGTGCTCGGCGACCCGTTCGCGCCGCGCAGCTTCTCGCTGATCGCAATCCACAAGCACGGGCTGCGCGCCGAGTTCGCGCAGGAGGCGATCGACGAGGCGCACCGCGTGGCGAAGCAGCCGCTCGGCGAGCGCGAGGACCTGACCCATTTGCCGATCGTCGCGATCGATCCCGAGGACGCGCGCGACCATGACGACGCGATCTGGGCCGAGCCCGACGGGGCGGGCGGCTGGAACGCGATCGTCGCCATTGCCGACGTCAGCTTCTACGTGCGGCCCGGCAGCGAGCTCGACCGCGAGGCGCGCGCGCGGGGCAACAGCGTCTATTTCCCCGACCGGGTGGTGCCGATGCTCCCTGAGGAGCTGTCGGCCGACATCTGCTCGCTCAAAGCCGGCGAGGACCGCGCGGCGATGGCCTGCCACATGAAGATCGGCAGGGACGGCGCGCTGAAGGAGTGGCGGTTCAGCCGCGCCAGGGTCCGGATCGCGGCGAACATCGCCTACGAAGACGCGCAGGCGGCGATCGACGCCGCGGCGGAGGAGACGGTCGAGGTTGCTTCGCCGGTGTGCTTCATGCCCCCGGTCGACGGGCGGGTGCCGCAGGAGCTGGTCGACAAGGCGCTGAAGCCGCTGTGGGGCTGCTGGCGCGCCCTGTTCGCGGCGCGGCAGAAGCGCGACCCGCTCGAGCTCGACCTCCCCGAACGGCGCGTCATGCTCGACGAGAAGGGGCGGATCATGTCGATCGCGCCGCGCGACCGGCTCGACGCGCACCGGCTGGTCGAGGATTATATGATCGCGGCGAACGTCGCCGCGGCGCGCGCGCTCGAAGCGAAGAAGGCGCCTGTGATGTACCGCGTCCACGAGCCGCCGAGCCGCGAGAAGCTGGTCGCGCTCAAGGACTATCTGAAGACGTTCGGGATCGAGTTCACGCTCGGCCAGGTGATCAAGCCCGGCACCTTCAACCGCGTGCTCGAGCGGGTCGGCGGGGGTGACGTGCGCGAGGAGATCATGGAGCAGCTGCTGCGCACCCAGATGCAGGCGCGCTACGCGCCCGAGCGGCTCGGCCATTTCGGGCTCGCGCTCGCGACCTACGCGCACTTCACCTCGCCGATCCGCCGTTACGCGGATCTCCTCGTCCACCGCTCGCTGGTGGACGCCTACAGGTTCGGCGAGGGCGGGCTGCCGCGCGGCGAGGAAGAGAAGTTCGAGGAGATCGGCGAAAAAATCTCGATGCTCGAGCGGCGCGCGATGGAGGCCGAGCGCGAGACCATCGACCGCTATGTCGCGGCGTTCCTCGCCGACCAGGTCGGGCAATTGGTCCAGTGCCGCATCAGCGGAGTCCAGCCGTTCGGCTTTTTCGCGACGGTCGAGGACCTGGGGGGCGACGGGCTGCTCCTCGCCAAGGACCTCGGCACCGAATATTTCCGCTACGATGAAGGCGCGAAGCAGCTCGTCGGCGAAGAGACCGGCGAGACCTATCGCATCGGCCAGCGTCTGACGCTGCGGCTCGCCGAGGCCAATCCGGTGAGCGGCTCGCTGCGCTTCGAGCTTCCCGAGGGAAGTTTCGGCGCGGCGACGCCGCGGCGCGACCGCCAGCGTCCCGGCGGCAAGCGCGGCCGCCCGGCCAACGTTCGCCACCAGAGCCGCAAGCGCCGGTAGCGGGTCTCGCAACCTTTTTTCCGCGCGCTCATTGGCTGGGGGGAAAGGAACTCGCCATGGCTTACAAGATCGCGATCCTCGTCGGCAGCCTCAGGAAGGACAGCATCAACCGCAAGATCGCGCGCTCGATCTGCGCGCTTCGCGATGACAATCTCGACTGCTCGATGGTCGAAATCGGCGATTTGCCGCTGTACAACCAGGACTATGATTCCGCGCCGGAGCAGCCGCCGGAATATGTCCGCTTCCGCGACCAGATCCGTGCCGCCGACGGTGTTCTGTTCTGCACGCCCGAATATAACCGGAGCGTCCCGGGCGTCCTCAAAAATGCGCTCGATATCGGTTCGCGGCCCTACGGCCAGAGCGTGTTCGACAAGAAGCCGGCGGCGATCGTGACCGCTTCGCCGGGCGCCATTGGCGGCTTCGGCGCCAACCACCACCTCCGCCAGTCCTGCGTATTCCTCAACATGCCGATGATGCTTCAGCCGGAAGCCTATCTGGGCGGTGTCAGCGACGACAGCTTCGATGAAGACGGATGTCTCCGCGACGGGCCGCTGAAGAAAATCGTGAGCAAGCTCGCGCACGCCTTCCACGACTGGGTCGACATGATCCAGCGTTCGCGCCAGCTCCTCGCCGAAGACGCGGCTCATGCCGAGCAGAGAGCGGAGAAAGTGACAGAATCGACCTGAGATGGTGCTTCAGGTCACCTTCCTGTGCTCCGTGAAGCGCGGCTCGTCCCACGCGCGCGATGCGAGGATGTCGCTGAGGATTTCGGCGGCCCGCCACGCCTCCTCGAAGCGATTGTAGAGCGGCGCGAAGCCGAAGCGCATGAGGTCCGGAGCGCGGAAGTCGCCGATGACGCCGCGCTCGATCAGGGCCTGAATGATCGCGTAGCCATGAGGATGCGCGAAACTGACGTGGCTTGCGCGGCGTTCGGGTTCGCGTGGCGAGACGAGCCGTAGGTCCTGGCCGCAGCGCGCTTCGACCTCGGCGATGAACAGCTGCGACAAGGCCTTCGCCTTGGCTTCGACGTCGCTCATGGCAATGCCGTCGAATGTGTCGAGGCCGGCTTCGAGCGCGGCCAGCGCCAGGATCGACGGAGTGCCGGTAAGGAATTTGAGGATTCCGTTCGCGGGCCGATAGTCGTCGCTGAATGCGAATGGCTCGGCATGGCCCATCCAGCCCTGCAGCGGTGAATCGAGCTGGTCCTGCAGCTGCTCGGCGACGTAGAGGAACGCCGGCGCTCCCGGCCCGCCGTTGAGATATTTGTAGCCGCAGCCGACGGCGAGGTCGCAGCCGGTTCCGTTGAGGTCGAGCACGATCGCGCCAGCGCTGTGCGACAAATCCCACAAGGTCAGCGCGCCAGCGGCGTGAGCGGCGGCGTTGGTCGCGGCCATGTCGTGGATCGACGCGCTGCGATAATCGACATGAGTCAGGGGTACGACGGCGGTGCTCGCGTCGATTGCGCCGACGACCTCTTGGGCGGGCACGGTCTTGAGCTCCAGGCCGAGCATCTCGGCGAGGCCCTGGGCTGCGTAGAGGTCGGTCGGGAAGTTGCGCTGCTGGGTGACGATGGTCTTCCGGCCGGGCCGGGCGCGGACGGCGGCGGCGAGCAATTTGAACAGGCAGACGCTGGTCGAATCGGCGATCAGCAACTCGCTCGGGCAGGCGCCGACGATCGGCGTGAGCTTGGCCGCGATGCGCTTCGGCCAGTCGATCCACCCGTGCGTGTTCCAGCTCGAAATGAGATCGTCGCCCCACTGCCGCTCGACCACTTCGCGCAGCGCTTGGGGCGCCGCGGCGGGAAGCGCCCCGAGCGAATTGCCGTCGAGATAGATGACGCCCTTGGGGAGCGTGAAGCGGTCGCGCGCGAAGGCCAGCGGATCTTCGGCGTCGAGCTGACGGGCGTTTTCGAGGGTCATTCGCACTCCGTCACCCTCCCGAAAGCGGGGGTCCCGCTGCCTTAGTGCGCGGTCGTTTGAAAGAAAGCGAGATTCCCGCTTTCGCGGGAATGACGAATTAGAGCTTGGGCAGAGTGACGCCCTTCTGCCCCATATATTTGCCGGCGCGGTCGGCGTAGCTGACCTCGCACGGCTCGTTGCCCTGAAGGAACAGGAACTGACACGCGCCCTCGTTGGCATAGACCTTCGCCGGCAGCGGCGTGGTGTTGCTGAACTCGAGCGTCACATGGCCTTCCCAGCCGGGCTCGAGCGGCGTGACGTTCACGATGATCCCGCACCGTGCATAGGTCGACTTGCCGAGGCAGATGACGAGCACGTCGCGCGGCACCCGGAAATATTCGATTGTCCGCGCCAGCGCGAAGCTGTTCGGCGGGATGACGCAGACGTCGGTCCGGCGGTCGACGAAGCTGTTGTTGGCGAAATCCTTGGGGTCGACGGTCGCCGAATCGACGTTCGTGAAGATCTTGAATTCGTCGGCGACCCGCGCGTCATAGCCGTAGGACGAGAGGCCGTAGCTGATGCAGCCCTCGCGCCGCTGCGCCTCGACGAACGGTTCGATCATGCCGTTCTCCAGCGCCTGCTCGCGAATCCAGCGGTCCGACAAAATCGCCATTTGGAGTGCCTAACGGGACGGTCCGAAGCCTTCAATTTGGGCCGGATTATTTCTGTGGATGATGGCGCGGCGGCAGTTTTCGGACTTCCTTCGAACGGCTCGCCGATTCGTGCACAATCAATCCACAGGCGCGCGATTTTGTGCTACTTCCGTTCTCGTTGCCGGTGGGGCCTGGCGGCGTAGGAGCATGCCATGGCCGAAGTTCTTCGAATCGCCGAGTCCGCGTCCGAACCGGGACCCCAATCGCTCCCGCAGAACGTCGAGGCCGAAGCTGCGCTGCTGGGCGCGCTGATGATCGACAACAGGCTGGTCGAGGACGTCCAGCTGAAGCTCCGCCCCGACCATTTCTTCGAGCCGCTGCACGGTCGGATCTACGAAGCGATCCTGCGGATGACCGATGCCAACCGCGTCGCGAATCCGGTCACGCTGAAGCCGATGTTCGAAACCGACGAGGCGATGAAGGAGGTCGGCGGGCCGGCCTATCTCGCCCAGCTGACCGGCTCGGGCGCGGCGATCATCGGCGCCCGCGACTTTGCCGCACAAATCTACGATCTCGCCTTGCTGCGCGCCCTCGTGGGGGTTGGGAGGGACCTGGTCGAGGGCGCGCTCGACACCAGCGAGGAGATCGCGCCGCTGGACCAGATCGAGAAGGCCGAGACCGAGCTGTACAAGGTCGCGGAGGAAGGCGGCGCCGAAGGGAAGGCCAAGAGCTTCGGCGACGCGTCGAAGCTCGCGCTCGAAATGGCCGAGCGCGCGCTCAATAGCGGCGGGCATCTGTCGGGCTTCACCACCGGCCTCGACAGCCTCAACACCAAGATCGGCGGGTTGCACAAATCCGACCTGGTGATCGTCGCCGGCCGCCCGGGCATGGGCAAAAGCGCGCTCGGCACCAACTTCGCAGTCGCTGCGGCGCAGCGCTTCCTGCGCGACGCGGAGGACGGCATCGCGCCGGAGAAGTCGGCCGGCGCCCCGGTCGCGCTGTTCAGCCTCGAAATGTCGGCCGACCAGCTCGCCACCCGCATCCTCGCCGAGCAATCGGGAATCACATCGGAGAATCTGCGGACCGGGCGCATCACCCAGCACGAGTTCCGTGACCTCGCGCGCGCGGCCGCGGAGCTGCAGAGCCTTCCCCTCTACATCGACGACACGCCGGGGCTGACCATCGCCGCGCTCCGCACCCGCGCCCGGCGTTTGAAGCGGCAGAAGGGCATCGGCATGGTCATCGTCGACTATCTTCAGCTGTTGCAGGGAACGGGCAAGGGCAACGACAACCGAGTGCAGGAAATCTCAGAAATCAGCCGCGGCCTGAAGCAGCTGGCGAAGGAGCTTGACGTGCCGGTCGTCGGCCTGTCCCAGCTCTCGCGCCAGGTCGAGCAGCGCGAGGACAAACGCCCACAGCTGTCGGACCTCCGCGAATCCGGCTCGATCGAGCAGGACGCCGACATCGTCCTCTTCATCTATCGCGAGGACTATTACGTGAAAGGCGTCGAGGTCGAAATGCCGACTCCGGACGAGGCCGCGAGCAATCCCGAGCGGCGGCAGAAATACGAGGATTGGGACGCCAAATATCAGGCGGTGAAGGGCAAGGCCGAGATCATCGTCGCCAAGCAGCGCCACGGCTCGACCGGCATCGTCCGGGTCCGCTTCGACGGGCGCATTACCAAGTTCAGCGACGCCGCCGACGAAGGCTATCTGCCCGAGCTGCGGAACTAGTCGACCCTTCCGGGGAGGGGGCGAGGGCGCCGGACCGGTTCCGGCGCCCTCTTCGTTTCTGCTATTTCCCGCGTTCGGTCGCGGACGGCTGCGGCTGCGCCCCAGCCTCGCCGCCCATCCAGCGGCGCATCCAGCCGAGCACCTCGTCATACCATTGGATCGAATTCTTGGGCTTCAGCACCCAGTGGTTCTCATCGGGGAAAACCAGCAGCCGCGACGGGATGTTGCGCCGCTGCAGCGCGGTGAACGCGGCAATGCCCTGGGTATAAGGAATGCGGAAGTCCTTCTCGCCGGTGATCACGAGCTGCGGGGTCCGCCAGTTCTGGACGTAATTGACCGGGTTCCACCGCTCATATTCCTGCGGCGCCTCGTAATAAGGCCGGCCGCCGTGTTCCCATTCGTCGAACCACAGCTCCTCGGTCTCGTAGGCCATGGCGCGGGCGTCGAACACACCGTCGTGCTGGACGATGCACTTGAACCGCTCGGGCCAGCGGCCCTCGATCCAGTTCATCATGTAGCCGCCGTATGACGCGCCCGCGGCGCAGGCATTGTCGGCGTCGAGCTGCGGATCGTTCGCGGTCGCGAAGGCGAGGCCCTTCTGCAGGTCCTCCAGCGGCCAGCCGCCCCAATTGCGGTTGATGCTGTCGGTGAAGGCCTGGCCGTATCCGGTCGAGCCGTGGAAGTCGACGCTGACCACGCCATAGCCCGGCCCGGCGAAGACGCGCGGGTTCCACCGGTACGACCAGCTGTTGGAGAAGCTGCCCTGGGGTCCGCCGTGGACGAGAAAGACGATCGGCAGCTTTGCGCCGGCGTCGGCGGGCTTCAGGGTCCAGCCCCAGACGGTGTCGTTGTTCGCGCCCTTGAAATTGAATTTCCGGAAGGTGACGGGGTCGAGTTGGCCGAGCAGCGCGCCGTTGACGTTGGTGAGCTGCGTCACGCGTCCGGCCGAGTCGAGCCGATAGAGGTCGTCGGGCGCCATGATGCTGTTCATGGTCGCGACCGCCCGGCCGCCGGGAAGCGCGCGGACGTTGCCGAAATGGCCGTCGCGGGTCAGGCGCGTGACCTTGCCGCTGGCGACGTCGACGCGGAACACCGGAAGCTCGAGCGTGTCCTCGGCCGTGACCAGCAGGCTGCCGCCGTCCTTGGCCCATTCGATCGAGCCGACCGAGCGGTCGAAGCCTTCGGTCAGCGCGCGGGTCTGCCCGGTCGCGAGGTCGCGCAGCATTACCACCTGCCGGTCGGATTCGTAGCCTGGCCGCTTCATCGCGACATAAGCGAGCGTTCGCCCATCGGGCGAGACGGTCGGCAGGGTGTCGGTCGCGTCATTGGCGTCGGTCAGGTTGACTGGAGGGGCAGAGCCGTCGCTCGGCACCGCGAAAATGTCGAGGTTGGTCGAAAGCGGCTCGATCCGCCCGGCCTCGCGGAGCGTGAAAAAGACGGTCCGACCGTCAGCGGAAATCGCGATCTCCTCGGCGCCGCCGAACGGCTTGGACGGCGTGTCGCCCTCGAGCCGGCTGGTCAGCCGCACGCCGCCGCCGGTCAGCCGGCCGCCCTGGACCGGAAAGGCGTAGAGACGGGAACGCACGCCGGGCTCGGACCACGTGTCCCAGTGACGCACGAACAGTTGGTCGTAGGTGCGTCCGGAACCGTCGGGCTTGGCCGGCAGCACGCCGGCCGCGCAGGCGATGTCGGGGCAATCGGGGCGGTCGACCCAGACCACGACCGTCGCGCCGTTGGCCGAGACGCGGAACCCGCCGACGTCGACCGGGAAGTCGCTGACCTTCACCGGCGCGCCGCCCGGGGCCATGCGGAACAGCTGGTCGCGCTCGCCAGCGGGCATCAGGAACCACAGCGCGCCATCGCTGGTGAACGCGGCGTCATGGCCTTTCTCCGCGCCCGCGATCGGCTGCGGCGCGGCGCCGGGCCGGGTCAGGTCGAGCCGATGCAGGACATTGTTGCGCTTGTTGTTGGCGAGGTCGGTGGTGGAGAGCGTGAATACGGCCCACTTGCCGTCGGGCGAAACTTCGGGCGCGCCGACGCGATGCATCATGTGCATGTCGGTCGCGGTCATCGGGCGAGCGAGGGCAGGGGCGGCGGCGAGCGCCGCGGCTGCGGCGGCGAGCAGGAGCGAGGGCTTGATCATGCCGCAGGCGTAGCAAAGCCGCGGGTTGGCGCAAAGGCTAGAGCGGGCGCCCGGTGATCCGGCTGATCTCGCGCTTGACGTGCTCGTCGACCATTTGCGGCAGGTGCTCGTCGAGCCATTGCTTGAGCATCGGCTTCAGCATCTCCCGCACCATCTCCTCCAGCGGGTTGACCTGGGGGACCGGTGGAACGGTCGCGGCGATGGTCGACAATTGCTCGAGCGCCTCGCGGCTGTGGCCCGCGGCACTGTCGTCGAGCAGGGGCGGGCCGAGGTCGACCGGCGGTGCGAGCGGCTCGTCCAGCTCGAGCACGTCGTCGCTCTCGTCAACCTCGGTCGCCGTCTCCTCGGGCAAGAGTTCGTCCGCGTCTTCGGGCGCAGGCGCGACGCGCTGCTCCTTCTCCTCCGCGATCACTTTCTTGATCGACGCGAGGATGTCTTCCATCGACGGTTCACGCGAAGCCATGGCGCAGGCGATATCGCTTATTGCTGCGGCGGAGTCACCCCTGGGACGGTCGCGGGCGACGGGTCGACGCGCGCCGGTGCGACCTGGGGCGTGACGATCGGCGCCGCGGGCATCTCGTCGGGGGCGACGGTCCGGGTCGAAGACGGGACATGGCGGGGGTCGCCGGCCCAGTCGTTCCAGTTGCCGGCGACGCGGCGATAATTGCCGAGCGGGTCGTAAAGGGGGCCGCCGTCGAGCCCGAGATCGCGCGCCTCGGCCTGGCCCATGGCGTTGAGCAGCTGGAAGCCGGCGACATAGGCGTTGCGCTTGGCCGAAACCAAGGCGACCTGCGAGTTCAGCAATTCCTGCTCGGCGTTGAGCACGTCGAGGACGTTGCGGGTGCCGACGGTCTGCTCCGCGCGGGTGCCTTCGAGCGCGAGCTCGTTGGCCTGGACGGCGATCGTGTTCGCCGCGATCGCCTTCTGGGCCGCGTCATATTGGGCGAAGGCCGCGCGCGTCTGCTGGACCACGGCGCGCTCGGTGGCGACGAGGGTCTCGAGCTGCTGCCCTTCCTGCGCCTGGGCCTGGCGGATCCGGGCCGCCGGTAGCCCGCCCTGGAAGATGGGCACCTGGGCGGCGAGGCCGACCGCGGTCGAGGTGCCGGTCCGGTTCTGCTGCCCGGTGATCGGATCCGGGTCGGTGCCGCGCAGCACGTTGAGATAGGTTCCGCTGGCGACTCCGGACAGCGTCGGCAGACGCCCGGCGCGAGCGACCCGCACATCGTAACCCGCGGCGATCGCTTGCCGTTCCACCGCGCGCAGGTCGGGATTGTCGGACAGCGCGATCCGAACCGCTTCGCTGTCGGTGCGGGGAAGCGGCGGAAGCGGCGGCGGCGGCGCCAGGTTGCCGGGCGCGTGCCCGATCACCTCGCGGTAGCTCGCCTCGCTCGCCGTCAGATTCCCCTGCGCGATGGCGAGCTGCGACCGGCCGAGCTGAAGACGGGCTTCGGACTGGGCGACGTCGGTTCGGGTCACGTCGCCGATCTCGAACCGGTCGCGGGTCGCTTCGAGGTTGGTCTGAAGGACCCGGACGTTGTTCTGATTGAGCTCAACGATGGCGCGATCGCGGATCACGTCCATGTAGACCGCCACGGCCTGGGTGAAGATGTCGCCCTCGACCGCGCGCAGGGTGGCCCGGCCTGCCTCGACCCGGGTGTTGGCGGCATTGACCGAATTGCGCACCGCGCCGCCGTTGAACAGCGGGATGCTGAGGTCGGCGCCGAGGGAGAGGGTGGGACCCTTGCTCCCGCCCGTATCGAGGATGCCGCTCCGGGTGAGGTCGCGATTGAGGCCGACCGAGCCCGTGATCTGCGGCCGGCCGGCGGCGCGGGCGATCGCCACCGTCGCATCGGTGGCCTTCAGCGTCTCGCGTTGCGCGCCGAGCGTCGGATTGGTGTTATAGGCCGCAACGAGGGCGTCGCGCAGCGTATCCGCGGCAGCGGTGCCGGCAAGGAGCCCGGCGATCAGTGATCCGGTGAGAAACCTGCGAAACACTTGGGAGCCCCTCAGAAAGTGAATGCCTTGGGCCGGCTGAAGCCGGGCAGCCGCGGAACCCCGGCGTCGCCGTGCGACAAATAGCCGAATGCGCCTCCGGCCTTCCGACCGACGACGAGGCGCGTGATTCCGCGATCGATCAGTGCGGCGCCGAGCCGCCCGCCATCGGCAAGTTGGTCGACGATCGCGTCCGGAATGCACTCGATCGCGCCGTCGATGAGGATGATGTCATAGGGCCCTCTGCTGTGGGCGCCCGCTTCGAGCGTTCCTTCGACCACGTCGATTCCGAGCGCGCGCGCCGCGGCCGCGAGTTTCGGCGAGGATTCAACCGCGACGACATCCAGCCCGATGCGCGTCAGGACCGCCACCGAATAGCCGGTGGCCGCTCCGACCACGAGGGCCTTCTCGCCCGGCTTCGGCATCAGCTGCGTCAGCAACTGGCCGAGCACCGCAGGGGCCGGCATGAAGCGGCCGTCGCCGACCGCGACGCCGCGGTCGACATAAGCCAGCGGACGGGTGTGGCTCGGAAAGAATTGCTCGCGTTCGATCGATGCCATGGCGTCGAGAACAAGCGGATCGGTCACGCCCTGCGGCCGAAGCTGGCTCTCAATCATGGCGCGCCGGGCCGCCGCATAGTCGGGAATCGGGGTCTGGATCGTCATAACTGTTCTATGCCGCTAATACACCTAAAGTTCAAGCCCGTCGCGTGCGGATGAGGCCGGCTGGTCTTATCGGCCGCCGTTCGGGTCGCCAACCGCCATTGGTCGAAAGATAAACGCAGGTCGAGCCTGCGGAACGGCTCAAGTCGACCGCACATGCCCCTTGATTCTACCCGGAAGGTCGCCACAAAGGCGCTTCGCTCTCCCGGCCCGATGGCGGAGTGGTTACGCAGAGGACTGCAAATCCTTGCACGCCGGTTCGATTCCGGCTCGGGCCTCCACGCACATTTAGAGGCTTAAGTCTCTGTTTTTGTTCGCTACAATATGGCGCAGTTCCGCGCCTTTCTTGACGGAAAAACGTCCGCGGTGACCGGCGCCAGGCGGCTCGTTGGGCCCGAATCCTCCCGCCGGTCTCTGGTGCCAAATCCCGACGCACCGTTTTAGGAGTTTCAATCGGCCCCAATTCTACTTTCGACCCATTGCCGCACGTTCCGGCGATCATCTGGGCGCGGCGCTGCCCGCCCGAGAGTCCCAACTACCGCTGTCCCCGAGCTGAGAGTCAGCGGTCCGCCCTGTCAGGTCTTTTCAGACGGCGGAGGTGATGGGCCCGAACCGATTCTTCACATAACGCACGCTGTCGCGGAAGCCGATGGGTTTTGCTGCGATGCGGTGGAGCGTCGGGTGCCCCGCAGTGACCCTGCGAACCTTACCCAGCGTGGCGGGTGGCGTTCAGATTTGTGGGCTAGGTCAGGTTTGAGCAACGGTGATCACGCCAGTAGCGTGCCATCCGACTTGAACAGTTGGTACAGCACCCGTTCCATATCAGCCTGGATGGCATCACTGTGGCTGGAAATAAGGATGCGTCGCAAGCTGAACATCGCCGCTGAATGACCTGGATACGACGCTTTGGGTGCGCTGCGCATCCATTCCGGAGCGTTCCTTAAGCGAAGTGTAAAAACAATCCGCTTGTTTCACGCTCATGGAGGACCAACCATGCTGCAGGAACGGGTGAAGAGTTCATCGGCTGGCGCTACATTTCTGACAGAGCGCCGGCGTCAGATTCGCCAGCTGGCGCTTCTCCGCGTTGCGCTGCTTCACGCCGGGGGCGTCAGTGACATCTGCGTTGTTCGAAACCTTTCTTCCAACGGCCTGTCGGCGCGCGTTTACCGAAAGCTCTCCGCTGGCGATCAGGTCGACGTTGAATTGCGCTCCGGCGAACGGCTGACCGGATCCGTAATCTGGGAACGACAGTGCGATGTCGGGATCGCCTTCGCTCAGCCAATTGATGTCGCTCAAGTCCTCGCCAGTCGCTGGTCTCCCCAACTCAGCAGGCGCCGCGCGCTCCCGAGAATCGCCGTCGAATGCGCGGGCCGCCTCGGCAATGGCCTGGAGTTCGTTGACGTCATGCTGCGGGATATCTCGCAGGGGGGAGCAAGTCTCGAATGCCCAGGGCAGCCACCCGATTTCACAAATGTTCACCTGTTACTTCCCGACCTGCCACCGATTGCCGCGGTAGTTCGCTGGACGTCAGGCGCGAGTTTCGGACTTTCATTCAACGAATGCCTCGCGTTCGAGACGCTCGCGCGGTGGATTCAGGCGCGCCGCGAGGGTCTTGGACGCCTCCTTGGTGAGACCCCTCCAGGCGAATAAGCGCAGCCGGCAGCATGCCGGTCGGCGCGGTTCCGCAAGGCCTGGTTTCGCACGCTCGAAGCACTCACGCGCTTTGCCGCCGAGAGGCCCGGCCTAACCGTTCCTCTTCGAGGAAGGGCGTCCATCGTGGAATTCCGAGGCCGTCATTATTGAGCCAGAAGGCGACCAAAACTTTCGAGCCCGGCGAGATACATTCCCGCCGCGGCCGCTGCGCCAAATCCAATCGCTACAATCCAGACGAGGCGAAGCAGAAGGTTCATTTCGTTGCTCGGGCGAAGGCGGGTCGCGAACGGAAGATGCAGGCTATTTGGCGAGGGTCTAGCCGGCGCAACCGCATTCACTACGAAGGGCTCCTCGGCCCCCGAGCCCCATCGGAACATCGGTCCGTAACGGTCGAGGACGATGCGGGCCGCCTCGCGACGCCCCTGAACTCCCAGCTTCCGCATCGCCAGGCGAATCCGCTGGTCGACAGTGTGACGGGAGATGCGCAGAGTCGATGCGATCTCTTTGGATGTGAAATGCTCTCCGACCAGGAGCAGGCACTCGATTTGTCCCTGCGTCAGCGCATCAGCGGGGAAACTGCCAACGCCGGTATTGGGCCTCACCCTCTCGGCTGCCGAATTCATTGCCAGTCAGTCCCCCGAAACCGGCTCGATGACGATTCCTGGGTCAGACTCCCGGCTGCGAACTTGCTGGCTTCATCCTCAAGGTCACATGGCCATTGCCCTTGTACGGCATGTTCCTCGCCGGCGATTCCCGCCTCGTCCCGACACTGTTTTGGACCGGTGCTCAAACAATGCATCAACACGCGAGCCCGCGCAAATTCCGCGTTCGGTCCATCATGGTCGGAATATCAGTCCAGTATGGATGAGATGTTTTCATCCACGGTCACTGATCTACGTCTTCCCGTAGTTTTTCGCTCGGAGTCGTGGAACGTTGGCCAGAAAGACGCAGAATCGCCAGGAAACCAGGTCGAATGTGTTTCTTGCGGCCATAATTGTGGAAGGTTCATCTAACCGTCCTGTTCGAATCCGAAATCTGTCGGCCGGTGGGGCACTCATGGATGGCCCCTCGCTGCCACCATCGGGCACAGCCGTTCGCCTCCTGCGTGGTCCGCTCAGTGTGACCGGCCGAATTGCTTGGCAGGCGCGGGATCAAGCTGGCATCAGCTTCGACACCCCGATCGAAGTTGAAAGCTGGGTCCGGCGGGTCGGTCATGCCGCGCAGCAACGAGTGGATGAGGCTGTTGAGGCGGTCAAAAGCCGCGCGCGTTCTCCTGAAATCACGGATGACCCAGCCGTCCTTGATCTGGAAAGACTCAGTCTGGAGCTCGAGGAGATCTGCATCCGCCTCGCGAACTCGTCGGTACTGACCGTTGATCTCGCCGAGGACGTACTTCGGCTTGACGCGCTGGCCCGGGCTCTTCGGCACTACGCGGCGCAGCCGAATTATTGACCTACCGGTCCAGCTGCTAACAACCAAAGAGTTACGGGCGGATAGGAACGAAGCGCATTGGAACGAGCGGCTAAAGCAGTTGCTCCGCTCTGCTAGGATTTGTCGACCCGACCCTGATCGACTTGGTGGACCAGCTCGATCACTTCCTGCAATCGCGCACTGATGTGCTTCGGCAAAGCGCTGTCGTCCAAAATTATCAAAGCCTGTCTGAGCAACGCCAAGGCGTTCTCAACGGACTGATCGTCGGGACGATCGTCCGCATCTGCATGCAACACAGCCATGTGCACCCCCGAGCAAAGGGGCGTCCGATTTCCCCACGGACACCGCTGCGCAGTTGAAACGAAATCAACCTCTCTGTCTACGGCGAAGATGAGAGCGCCTCGGAAAGATACGCTTCCATCAATTCCTGGCCGGTCGGTGTAATGTGTATGAGCCCGGACCTTCGGTCATTCGGATGCGGCGTTCGCCTGACCAGGCCCTGCTCCTCCAGCGTCTGCAGCCACCGCAGGATTGTTGCAATAGGGACATCTGCCGCTGTCGCCAATGCGCCTATCGAGTAGCGTGGACCGCTTTGGTGTGACGTGTACAGCACCAGCAGGACGTCCCACGCGGCCTCTCCGAATAACCCTGGGTGGAAGAAGCGGCTGCGGGCCTTACGTGCGTTAAACAGCCACCCTGCAAATTCAATCACCTGGTCGCGGGTGATCGGCTGCGAAGGGATCGGCCTGCTCACGTGGGGAGGGGGCGCCGGGCGTGCCGGCGGGGCGTTCAGGATCAGCGAAAGCAGGCGAGCGGCACTCTCGAGATCCTGCCCGTTCAGCTCCAGGATTCTGGTGCTTTGGTCGCTCTCTCTGTCAGTGTACTGATACATTTCCTCAGTCACGATAGAGAACCGCTAAATTCAGGAGAAGGCTCCACGTAGACCCATTTTGGATAGATAAATATCCGTGATGGACGATCTGGATACTACCCCTGCGTTTTCGGTTTGTCTGATCTACATCGCTGCAGATCAGGAGAAGCGGAGTGGCCGACCCTCCCAAGAAGCGTTGGACCAAGCCCCAAATAAAGCGAATTGAGCCAACAGCAGAGCTTCTCAGAATTCTAGAAGCTGAACTTGAACGGTCAAAACCGCGCAAGGCCGGCTCAGCAACGCCTAAAGTCGCCTGAGGGATCATCGCCCGCAGCTTTGCTTCAGCCGGCGCGTTCTATGCGCACTTTCGCCTTGGCGACCAGTGCGCGGACGGCTTCCCACTGCTCCCGCGTCAGAGGACCCGAGGCATCGAAGACATCGAGATTGTCAGGGACTGAAAGGCGAACAATCGCCGGTTTGGACCACGTCTTTTTCTTTTCTTGCGGCACGAATCACCGTCCCCAGCAAAGGGCGATTCGGCCTGGATCGTGTATCTATTTCTATGCGGGAAGTCACTATTCTGGATCATTCAGATGGAGACGGATGCCCCGAGTTGCATCCGCCCCCATTCCGAGATCGGCAGGCTGACTCTGCAAATCTGCCTTTCGATTTCCTACATTGCAACCACGGATTTCGCTCGATGCCGCATCGAGGCTGGGCGAATTCGGTCCACTGCGGATTGAAGATCAACTTAGCCTTAGGTGAGCGGCCCTTATTCAGTGCGGCAGCCGCTCCTTCCCCACTTGGAGCGTGCCGAAGCTGGCGAAGGCCCGTCGGGAGACTCGGCGGGCCTTCCTTTTTTGGCCGACCAGAGCATGAGATCGGCGATCCCCGGGACCGCAAATCCAACTTGGCCGTGACTGGGTCGGCCAGTGTCCGGTGCTGAATGCCGCAAAGGGACTGGGGGCGATGGAACGAAACCGCGCCCCGCACAATGACTTCGACCAGGGTCTGCAAGCAGGAACCTAAACTTGAAGTCGCGTTTCCGCGGTGGCTCTGTGCGACCGATCGAGCACTGCCAACTCGCATTTTGGTGGAAAGCCCAACAGACGCCTTTGCAATTCCCAGTCCATCGGCAGATCGCACCCGATCAGCTGTCGGCGCGTGAGCGAGGTGGGTTGAGTTCCATCGATGATCGCCGAAACAATATCGGGCGCCAGATAATTCAGCCGTACGAGCCGCGAAAAGGAACCAATCCGCCTCCCCGTTTCGCGCGCTATCTCAACGACCGGCTTTTCACGCTGGCTGAAAAGAAGATCCTGCGCCGAGCGGGCCTCCCTGATCAGGCGAACGAGCCGAAGGTCCGGGATGCTCGTGGAACGCTTCTTCTGGACTGGCAGCCATGAGACACGCCGACGGCGCGTCACGGACACGGGGATTACCACCATATGCAGCCAAGTGGCTCGCACCATTTCCGCTTCGGTCAGTCTGAAGAGGCCGACGCCGTCCCACCCGATGAACTTGGCCAGAGCAAAAGCCCGGATGATCAGACGCACGCAGTCCTCACCGACCTCCACCCGCGTCAGCAATCCTTTCAACGCGATTGAGGCCTGTCGGATCGACAGTCTGTCAAGCCGTGCCGCGGCGGCTGGAGCGAAATGGCTCAGATCCTCTAGGAGCGAACCGAATACGTTGGCCGTCATCAGAACCGGCCTCACGCGGGTACGATCGCTCATGAGTGATTTTAGCGCTTCCAGAACCAGGCGTTCGAGCTGTCCGCCTGGGCTCTTGTCCGCCGTAAATTTTGTCCCATCGGTCCGGTTGAAATCGGTGATTCATAGTAGCGATGCCCAACGACGCGCCGTCGACCTCCAGGAGACCAGTTGCGGGCGTACATCCGCCGGCCGTGACCATCGAACAGAATTCCCGTCAGAAGGTGGTCGGGACGCCGGGGCTTGAACTGCTCCCGTTCCTTGCGGACGGCCTGCGCTGCTTCCCACAGGGACCGATCGATGATCGGCTCATGGATCCCTGGACAACGCTTCCCCCTTGTAATCGAGCTCCCCAACGTAGACCGGGTTGCGAAGTATGTGGTGAAGTGAGGTGCGGGCGATCGGACCACCACCCCTCAGTGTCCCGGTCTTGGCTTTCCAGACCTTTCGCCGATGGCCCCGCGCGAGCAGTTCCTTGTGAACCTGACTGACCCGTTTGGTCGCGACGTAGGTTTCAAAGATGCATCTGACTGCTGGAATTTCCAACCCGTTCGGAAGCAGCTTGCCGCGTCGAAGATCATAGCCAAGCGGCGCATCGCCACCGACCCACAAGCCGTTTTGCTTCATTACCATTCTCTTGTCGCGCATCCGGTCGCTTGCGATTTCGCGTTCGAACTGGGCGAATGTGAGCAGGACATTGCGGATCAGCCGGCCCATGCTGTCGCTCGTGTCGAAATTCTGCGTGATCGCCACGAAAATGACGCCGTAGCGCTCAAAAAAATCCATCAGCCGCACAAAGTTGAGAAGGGTTCGCGAAATCCGGTCCAGCTTGTAGACAACAAGAATCTCCACGAGGCCGTTTTCGATGTCAAAGATCAGCTCGCGGAGTGCGGGCCGGTCGAGACTTGCACCGGACCGGCCCGAATCCGCTTTGACAGCTCGATCCACCCCTTGTGCTGCTGGCTGGCGATGTAGGACGGGCAAATTGAGCGCTGACTTTCGAGTGATGTGATTTCCTGCCCAAGGGGCGGCTGAAAGCTCTTGCGTGTGTATATCGCGCAGCGCGGCGATGTTTGCGAAAGTTGTTCAAGCTGCATTGGCGCCCTCCGGGACATCTATGTGCGGGCTGGGACATCGCCTCATGAGACGGCAGGTTGAATGCATGCTTGCGCGCTCGAAATGAGGAGCCGTCAGCCGCATAATCAATATCAAATGAGTCATCTTCGCTGAAAGCGAATTGGCCTGAATTCCGGAACGCTGATTAGAGTTATTCAATCGCTGATGGGCATGTTCGATTCCCTGTTTCGTTTCACAGAAATGAGATTTGTAACGCGGCCCAAAACTGCGATTTTCTGACGGTTCGCGTTCGCGTTGATCCGTAGGAAACGAAGATTTCCCTGTAAAACGCAGCTTTTCAGCGAATTCGACACAGAGAATTGTCGGCCTCGGACTGATTGCACCTCCACCTCCGGCATGGGAGCGCGGACTGTCCGCCTTCGGACAGCGAGTGTCCGGAAACAGACGGCTCCGGTCGCAAGCCCGCTCGCGGGCCACTCAAGCGATGTCCAGCCATGCTGCAGAACGCTGCAAGCGGCGTGCCACACCGCGATGCGAGCATGCGGTGCTTGCCTAAGCGACGCCGGCGCTGCAATCGTGTCCTATGTTGAAGACCCAATCCGTTCAGACCGTAGTCGATCAGCTTTGCGCGATCTTCGATGAATCGGTCGAAAACTTGCGGGAATCGCTCGCAGCCTATCTCGATCGCGGCGAGCTGCCCGATCCCAAGGAGCGCGCCGCGGGCCGCTTCGCTTATCCCGAGCTTCGCATCGAGTACCACCCGACCGCGCCGCAGCGTGCGGCCATGCCGACCCGGGCCTTCGCGCGGCTCAACGAGCCGGGGACCTATGCCTCGAGCATCGCCCGGCCAAGGCTTTTTCGCGACTATCTCACCGTCCAGCTGCAGCATCTGATTGACGATTATGGCGTCGAGATCTCGGTCGGGCGTTCCGAGAGCGAAATTCCCTATCCTTATGTCATCGATGAAAGCGGGATCGAGCTCGGCAACGTCAGCTCGACCGAGCTGTCGCGCTGGTTCCCGTCGAGCGAGCTGGTCCAGATCGGCGACGAAGTGGCGGATGGAGTCCGGTCCTTCGTCGGTCCCGACTGTCGTCCGCTTGCTTTATTCGACGCCCCGCGGACGGACTTCAGCCTCGCGCGGCTCAAGCATTACACCGGCACGCCGGCCGAGCATTTCCAGCATTTCGTACTGTTCACCAATTACGTCCGCTACGTTGACGAGTTCGTCGGCTTCGCGGTCGACGCGTTGCGGCGCAAGGACAGCCCCTACCATGCATTTTCGGTTCCCGGCGCGCTGTACGAACCGGGCGAGCTCGCGAATGCCGAGGCCGAGATCGCGGCGGGCCGGTGGCGCCGTCACCAGATGCCGGCTTATCACCTCATGGCCGACGGCGGGGCCGGAATCACCCTGGTCAACATCGGCGTCGGCCCGGCGAATGCGAAGACGATCTGCGATCATATCGCAGTGCTTCGCCCGGAGGTGTGGCTGATGATCGGCCATTGCGGAGGCCTCCGCCCGAGCCAGTCGATCGGAGATTATGTCCTGGCCCACGCCTATCTTCGCGACGACCATTTGCTCGACGACGTCCTGCCGCCCGAAATCCCGCTTCCGGCCATCGCCGAGGTCCAGAAGGCGCTGTTCGAAGCGGCGATGATTGTGACCGGGGAAGGCGAGGACGACCTCAAGCGCCGGCTCCGCACCGGTACCGTGGTTACGACCGACGACCGCAACTGGGAGCTGCGCTACACCGCCTCGTCGTTGCGCTTCAACCAGAGCCGCGCCGCCGCGATCGACATGGAATCGGCGACGGTCGCGGCCCAGGGTTACCGGTTCCGCGTGCCCTACGGGACGTTGTTGTGCGTGTCGGACAAGCCGCTGCACGGCGAGCTCAAGCTGCCCGGCCAGGCCAATGCCTTCTACGAACGGGCGATCAGCCAGCATTTGCGCATCGGCATCGAAGCTTTGGCCTTGCTCAAGCACGAGGGCGACTCGCTCCATTCGCGCAAGCTTCGCAGCTTCGACGAACCGCCGCTGCGCTAGGGTCCGGTATAGCGGATTCGGTCGACGGCGGGCGGCACCTGCCCCCCGGCAATCCACGCGACGAGCGCATCGAGATCGACGATGGCCTTGTCGGTGATGTCGGTGCCGGCGGTGAAGCCGGTCAGGCCGTCGCCGCCAGAGGCAAGGAAGTTGCTTACGGCGACGCGGTAGCGCGCAGCAGGATCGGTCGGCTTGCCGTTCAGCCGCAGGTCCGACACGCGGTCCCCTGCCGGCCTCTTCATGTTGAGCGTGTAGGTGCAGCCGGCCGAACACACCAGCGCCCTCGGCCTCGTGCCCGGAGTCTGAAGATCGTTGCGATATTGCTGCTCGAGGATCGCCTCGATCTGCTGCCCGGTCAGGGTCATCACCACGAGATTATTGCCGAAGGGCATCATCGCGAACGCCTGCTCATATTTGATGTCGCCGGCCGGCAGGCTGACGCGAACCCCGGTCGCATTGACCAG
>DATEEM010000016.1:0-5541 GCA_035281125.1 Sphingomicrobium sp.
CTGAAGCGAAGCGCGTCGGCGAATTCGCGCGTCGCCGAAATTGCGTGGGGCCAGCGGGCGAACAGCCGGACCATCTCGTCCGGCGACTTCAGATGCCGCTCGGCATTCGGGCTCAGCAGATAGCCGGCACTGGCGATCGTCGTCTTCTCGCGGATGCAGGTCATGACATCCTGCAGCGGCCGTTTCTCGGCGGCGTGATAATGGACGTCGTTGGTGGCGAGGATGGTGCAGCCGTTGCCGCGCGCGATGCGGTCGAGCCGCTCGATCCGCGCATGGTCGCCGCCGCGGTAGAGCCAGCTTGCCGCGACATGACGCAGTGACGCCAATGCGCCCTTGAGCCGCGGCAGTTCGGCTTCGAAGGCGTCGAGGTCGTCCTGCGGCCAGGCGATGAACGCGATTCCCTGCGCGTGCTCCGCCACGTCTTCGAGGCTCAACGTGCACTCGCCTTTTTCCGCCCGCATCTTGCCGAGGCTGAGCAGGCGCGACAGCCGGCCGTAGCCGTCGCGGTCGATGGGATAAGCGAGAAGGCTCGGGGCATCCTCAAGGTCGAGCCGGCAGCCGATCAGCGGCCGCAGACCCCCCGCCTTGCACGCGCTGTGCATCCGCACCACGCCGGCGAGCGTGTTGCGGTCGGCGATGCCGATCGAATCCATGCCGAGCTCGAGCGCGCGCAGCGTCAGTTCGATCGCGTCCGACGCCCCGCGCAGGAAGGAGAAGGGGCTGGTGACGCCGAGCTCGACGAACGGCGCCTTGCCGGTCGGCGGCGGCGGCATGCCCGCCCGGCGCACCAGCTTCACGCGGGAGAATCCGACCTTTTCAGGCATCAGCCCGCTCCTCTTTCTTCGTCATTGCGAGCGAAGCGAAGCAATCCAGAAAAAAGGCTGGATTGCCGCCTCGCCTTCGGCTTCTCGCAATGACGGGTGGAAGCGCGCATCAGCCGAACAGCCCGTGGATGAACCAGCCGGGTGCCCCGCCGCGCCCGTCGCCGGCGATCCCTTCGCGGTAAATCCAATAGCGGCGGCCATGCGAATCCTCGACGCGGTAATAATCGCGCAGCCGCGCCGATGACGGCTGGCGCCACCATTCGGGCGCGATGCGCTCGGGTCCTTCGGCGCGCGCGATGTCGTGCACCGCGCGGCGCCACACGAAGCGCCGCGGCATTCCTTCGGGGGTCGCGTAGATGACGTCGATCGCTTCGGGCCGGTCGAGGAGGCGGTGGGGACGCATCCTCCCCTCGATTTCGAGGGGAGGGGGACCAGCGTAGCTGGTGGAGGGGCCCCTCCGTCGCGCTTCGCGCGCCACCTTCCCTGCAAATGCAGGGGAGGATGACACTGCCGCCACCCACCCGCTCGCTCGCTCGGGCAAGTGGCTCTCGACGGCGACCGGGCGCCGGACCCGCGCCGATCCCAGCTTCACCGTCATCCGGTCGACCAGCCGCGCAATGTCGCCTGCCCCCGACGGTTCCTCGACCAGGTTGCCCTGCGCCGCGCCCAGCGGCTCGCACCACTCCGCTTGAAGCGCGAAGGCATCGAAGCCGAATTCAGGATTCAATGCCGCGGCCTTGTCGGCGAGCAGGCGGGCGAGATGCTTCGGTTCGCGGCTGGGAATCGCCGTCGCGACCGAGGCGACCGCGACGCTGCCGTCGATCCGGTAACCGGCGAGCGACAGCCGCCGGGCACCAAGGTGCCGCTGTTCCAGCTGGCGAACGAGTTCAGGCATCAGCCGTTCGAGCGCCTGGCTTGCCGCTTCGGGATGTGTGGCCGGCTCCTCGAGCTTGAGCAGGGCGCGCGGCGGCGGGTTCGCGGGCGCCGCGGTCAGGGGCTCGGGCCTGCAGCCAAGCAAGCGGTCGAGCGCGTCGACCACGTCTTCGCCGCCGCGGAACCGGCGCGCGAGCGCGAGCCGCGGGATTTCCAGCAGCGCGCCGACGGTCTTGAGGCCCAGCCGTTCGAGCGTCCGCACCGTGCCGGGATCGAGGCGCAGGGCGGACACCGGGAGGGGCGCGAGCTGATCTAAACCCCTCTCCCCTTCAGCGGGAGAGGGTCGACTCGCGCCTGAGCGCGAGCGGGGAGAGGGGTGTCCTGACTCCGTTCCCCCTCTCCCCAAACCCTCTCCCGCCAAAGGGGGAGAGGGGCTGTAGCGAGCCAGCGCCCAGGCGGCCGCGGCGGTCGGCGCGATCGCGATCCGGGCGGTCAGCCCCAGTTGCGCGAAGCAGCGGCGCATGTCGCGGACCAGCCCGTGTTCGCCGCCGAACAAATGCGCGACTCCGCTGACGTTGAGCCGCAGCGCATCGGCTCCGTCGACCTCGACCAGCGGCGACCAGCGGCCGGCCCATTTCGCCAACCGCCGCAGCAGGGCGGCATCGCCGTCCGGATCGGCCGGAACCGCGACCAGTCCGGGATCGAGCGCGCGGGCGTCGGTTAGCCGCGCACCGGGTGCCGCGCCGCGCTCGGCGGCGGTCTTGGTGGCAGCATGAATCAGCAGCCCGTGCGCGCCCTCGACGATGAGGACGACCGGATCGTCAAGCGCGGAGTCGCTGTCCTTCGCCCAGCGTTGGATCGCCAGGTGGGGCAACCAGATGGAACACACCCGCTTCATGCGAGAGGCTCCACCGGCCGGGGGCATGGCCTCGGGCGCGGAACAGCTCCGCATCCCATGCCGCAGCGCCAGGCGCGCGCGGGTCGAGCGGGTTGGCGAGCGACGGCGCGCTTGCGATCCGCCAGCGCATCCTGGCGCCGCTGAGGTTCGCGCTGCCGCCGAGCCGGACCAGCCAGCAGGGTACGCCGCTGCGCTCCGACGCGACCGCCAGCCGCCGGGTCGCAACGAAGTCGAGCGCCCTGGGGTCGCTCCAGATTTCGCCGATGACGCAGGACAGCGCGGCGCATCTTACGCCTTCCTCCATCGCCCACAGCGCGTCCCTCGCATCGCGCGTCTCGACATGGATGAGGTCGCGCGAAGGAAGGCCGGGCGGATGAATCCGCCCACTTTCGAGAATCGCCATTCGGTCCTGGACCCACAGCAGGGGCTTGGCCGAATCGACCTGGGCCAGCAGGAACCCTGCCCATCCCGCGTCGCGCGGGTGCCCGGCGAAGAGTTCGGACAGGGTCGGTTTCCTCCCCTGCATTTGCAGGGGAGGGGGACCATGCGGAGCATGGTGGAGGGGCCTTCTTGCGGCATACAAAACCCCTCCGTCGCGGCTGCGCCGCGCCACCTCCCCCGGAAATCCGGGGGAGGAGACTTCACGCCTAGCGGAGACAGCCCCGCCGGCGACCAGAGACAAGCCTCTTGCCACACGACTCACAACGTTTTTGTTCTACTTTTGTTCTTATCCGGCGACTCGCAACGGAGAGTCAATCCCGCGACTCGAGCGGCGGCTTTCCCTCAACCTCCTCGAGGAACAAAGCGATCTCCCTTGCCGCCCGGCGGGTCGCCTTGCGTGAGACGCCGAACGCCATGTGGCTGCAGGCCATCTCGACTTCCTTGTCGCGCTCGCCGTCGAGGCCGCGCGCAGCCCGCGGCGCGATGATCCCGTCCTTGCGCGACCACAAAGCGAGGTGCGGCACCGGCGGCTTGTCCGGATAGTGCGGCACCGGCGGATCATCGACCTTGTGACCGGCGACCCATTCGTACAACCGCCAGACGTTGTTCATGCGCGGATCCCCCGAAAAGGGCGAGCCGAGCGTCACCACCGCGCGGACCAGCTGCGGCACCTCGCGTGCCAGCTCGCGCGCATAAACCCCGCCCAGGCTCCATCCCACGACCAGCACCGGCCGGCCGTCGTGGATCACTTCGAGCCGTTGCCGAAGGCGGCGGATCGTATCGGGGCCGGCGCCGCGATTGAACCCGAGGTCCCATGGATAGGTCCGCCAGCCCGCTTCGGCGAGCGAGCGCCGAAGCTGCGCGCAGGTCTTGTCGGTCGCCGCGAACCCGGGGATGACGAAGGCCGGTGGCCCATCTTCCGGGCCGAGCACGGAAACCTTGCCGAACCCGCGCAGCAGGCGCGGCAGGAGCCACAAGGCTTCGGCAATCCGCCGCCAGCCTGGCGGCGGCCGATCGTCGCCCGCGAAGCGGGCCACTAAAGAAATTCCCCGCCCATCAATTCCTGCAGCGCCTTCGGCAGCCGCACCCGGCCGTCTTCGGTCTGGTGATTCTCGAGCAGCGGCACGAGGATTCGGGGGGATGCCAGCGCAGTGTTGTTGAGCGTGTGGGCGAAGCGAACCTTCCCGTCGGCGCCGCGGTAGCGGATGTTCGCCCGTCGCGCCTGCCAGTCGTGCAGCGTCGAGCAGCTGTGCGTCTCGCGATACTTGCCAAGCGACGGCACCCAGCTCTCGAGGTCGTTCATCCGGTATTTGCCGAGCCCCATGTCGCCGGTCGACGTTTCGATCACCTGATAGGGAATTTCCATGGCCTGGAGCATTTCTTCCGCCAGGCGCAGCAACGTCGCATGCCACTCCGCCGACTGCGCTTCGTCGGCCTCGCAGATCACATATTGCTCGACCTTGACGAATTGGTGGACGCGCAGCAGGCCCCGGACATCCTTGCCGGCGCTGCCGGCCTCGCGGCGGAAACAGGGTGAAAAGCCGGCGTATAGCATCGGCAGCTTGTCTGCTTCGATGATCTCGCCGGCATGAAGCGAGGTCAATACGACCTCGGCCGTTCCCGCCAGCCACAGATCGTCGTTGGGCAGCTCGTAGGTTTCCTCGCGGTGGCCGGGGAACTGGCCCTGGTTGAGGAACGCCTGCTCGCGCGCGATCGCCGGGACGGTGATCGGCGTGAACCCCGCGGCGGCGATGCGCTCGAGCGCCCAGCCCATGAGCTTGGTCTCGAGCAGCGCCAGCCGCCCCTTGAGACAATAGGTGCGGCTGCCCGAGACCTGCGTCACGCGGCTGAGGTCGGCCCAATCGTTCTTCTCGATCAACGCGACGTGGTCGAGCGGCTCGAATTCGAACGTCGGCGGCTCCCCTCCCCTGCGGACCACGGCGTTGAAGCTTTCATCCGGGCCGACGGGCGCCCCCTCGTACGGGATACCCGGGAGCTGAAGCATCAGCGCTTTCAGCTCGGCGTCCTTGTCCGTCAGCTCGGCTTCGAGCGCTGCGGCGGCTGCTCCGGCCTCCTTGGCCTTGCGTCCAAGTTCGGCCTTGTCCTCCGCCGACGCCCTCGGAAATTGGGCGCTGATCGCGTTGCGCTCGGCTCGCAGCTTCTCGATCGCGGTCTTCGCCGTGCGGACTTCCGAATCGAGCGCGAGCAGCGCGTCGAGGTCGAGCAGCACGCCTTTGTCGCGGATCGCGCGCTCGACCGCCTCGCGGTTCGCCTTGACGAAGTCCAGAGCCAGCATCGCCTCGGCAAGTGCGCGAATTGCGCGACGAGGGCAAGTTCGCCTAACGCGCGCCAATGCCCTCCGGCCTTCTCGCTTTGCTCGACGATGTGGCGACCATCGCCAAGCTCGCCGCCTCGTCGATCGACGACGTCGCCGGCGCGGCGGGCAAGGCGAGCAGCAAGGCGGCCGGCGTCGTGATCGACGATACCGCGGTCACTCCCCGTTAC
>DATEEM010000017.1:0-24404 GCA_035281125.1 Sphingomicrobium sp.
CGCCGGGCTTCGGCTGGCCGCCCGAGCGAATCTGGATCAACCCGAGCCCCAATGCCGCGAACCTCAATATGGCCCGCGCTTACGCGGGAACGGTGATGCTCGAGGGAACGACGCTGAGCGAGGGCAGGGGCACGACCCGCCCCCTCGAATTGTTCGGTGCGCCGGACATCGAGCCGGCGCGGATCCTGGCGGAGATGGAGCGCCTGGCACCGGAATGGCTGGCCGGCTGCAAGCTGCGCGAGACGACCTTCCAGCCGACCTTCCACAAGCATGTCGGCGAGATGTGCCGCGGCCTGTTCATCCACGCCGAGGGGCCGTTCTACGATCATGCGTCGTTCCGGCCGTGGCGGCTCCAGGCGCTGGCGTTCAAGGTGATCCGCAGGCTCTATCCCGATTATGTGCTGTGGCGCGACTTCCCCTACGAATATGAGTTCGACAAGCTGGCGATCGACGTGATCAACGGCTCGCCGCTGCTGCGCGAATGGGTCGACGTCGAGGATTCCGAGCCAGGCGATCTCGACGCGCTGACCGTCCCCGATGAGCAAGCGTGGGAGGAACAGCGGCGTCCGTACTTGCTCTACTGATCAACCGTTTCCAAGCCGAGCCAGTCGGCCATCAGCCGGAGCTCGGCGTCCAGTCGTTCGAGTGCGTCGGGCGGTGCGTCCGGTTCCCATGTGACCTTCCGCACCAGCAGGCGTGAGTGCGGGCGGTCCGCCTTGAGGTCGACGCGTGCGACCAGGCGCTCGTCGAGGAGGAAGGGCAGGACGTAATAGCCGTGCACGCGCTTGTGCTGGGGCGTGTAGATTTCGATCCGGTAGCGGAAGCCGAACAGCCGCTCGGCACGCGCGCGTTCCCACACCAGCGGGTCGAACGGAGCGAGCAGCGCCTGGCTGCGGATGCGCCGCGGGACCCGCGCATCGCGGTGGAGGAAGGCCGGCTGGCGCCAGCTTTCGACGGACACGGGTCGCAGGGCGCCCTCCTCGACCAGCGCGGCGATCGCCTCGCGCGCGGGCTCCGGCGGGAGGCGGAAATAGTCGCGGAGGTCGACGGCTGTCGCGACGCCGAGGGCGCGCGCCGACCGGTCGATGAGGGCGAGGGCCGCGTCCGCCGGGTCGGGCGTCGGCAAGGCCATGATTGCGCGCGGGATTACGCGTTCGGTGAGGTCGTAGACGCGCTCGAAGCTCGGCTTGCGCGCGGCCGCGGTGACGTGCCCCGCCCAGAACAGCCATTCGAGCGCCTGCTTGGCGTCGCTCCAGCCCCACCACCCACCTCCGCCCTTCTCGAAATCGGACGCGGCGCGGGGGCCTTCGGCGCGGATCCGCTCGAGCACTGCGTCGGCTTCCTTGCGGCGCTCGCGGGCGAAAGCGCGCAAGCTGCGCCAGCCGATCGCGCCGCGGTCGGCCTCGGCCATCCGCCAGCGCAGCAGCGGATGCAGATTGAGCGGCAGAAGCGACGCTTCGTGCGCCCAATATTCGAACAATCGTCGCCGGCTCCTGGGACCCCAGGCGGCGCGGTCGAGCAAGGCCCGATCGTAGACGCCGAGCCGTGAGAAGGCCGGCAGATAATGGGCGCGGACCAGCACGCTGACGCTGTCGATCTGATGGAGCGACAAGCGGTCAATCGTCCGGCGAAGATGGCCGGCGTCGACCGCGGCCGGGCGCGCGGCCGCGAACCCCTGCGCCGCAAGCGCGATGCGCCTTGCAGCATTCAACGACACGCGCTCCGGATTGCCCTGCATCAGCCGGCTCTAGCGGGGCGCAAGGACATAGTTAACGAAAGAGTAGGAGGTTGCCCGTATCTCGGTCGCAAACAGGTTCGGGAGTGGGGCTCCAGATGGCGACGTTGGGGATCGAGGAAGTCACCGAAAATGCGATCCGCGCGGTCGCTCGCGACTGCGGTTCGCTGTCGATGGAGTGCAGCGACGTCGCGGGATACGTCAAAGGGGTCTCCGACCGCATCGGCGAACATCTCAAAATGCTCGACCAGCTCGAGGAAGTGACCACCCGGCTGCTCGCCGACCAGGCGCGCGTGTCGGATTCGACCGACGAGGCGCGGCTGCTGTCGGAACAGGCCAAGGCCAAGCTCGAAGCCGGCCGCGAGGCAATCGAGGGCACGATCGAGGGATTCAAGGGGCTGACCGAGCTCGTCGTCCAGCTCGGCGAGCGGATGGCCGGCTTCGCCGCGGCGATGAACCAGGTGCAGACCGTTTCGTCGACCATCGAGACCATCGCCCGCAAGACCAACATGCTGGCGCTCAACGCGACCATCGAGGCGGCTCGCGCGGGCGACGCCGGGCGCAGCTTCGCGGTCGTCGCCGCGGAAGTGAAGAAGCTCGCGCACGACACGCGCGCCGCGACAAGCCAGATCGGCTCGACCATCGGCGAGCTGACTCGCGAGGCGAGCGCCGTCACCACCGAGATCAAGACCGGCGTCGAGCGCAGCCGCGCCGCCCAGTCGGGTTTCGGTCAGATCAGCGACACGGTCCGCGAAGTCAGCGAGATCGTCGGGATGGTCGACCGCCAGACCGAAGGCATCGCCCATTCGACCAGCATGATCCAGACCAGCGTCGACCGGGTGAAGGCGGGCCTGACCGATTTCGCCGGCGACGCTCGCGCCAATGGCAGCGAGCTGTTGTCGGCGCAGAAGCGGCTATCGCACCTCGAGATGCTGTCAAACACGATGCTCGATACGCTCGCCAACTCGGGCGCGGAGATCGACGACACGCCCTTCATCCTGCGCGCGCAGGAGGCGGCGCGGCAGATCACCGTGGCCGTCGAGCGGGCGATCGACGAAGGCGAGGTCACGGTCGAAGACGTGTTCGACACCGACTACAAGATTATCGAGGGGAGCAACCCCGTCCAGTATGACGTTCGCTTCAATGCGGCCGCGGACAAGCATGTCCGTCCGATCCTCGACCGCACCAAGGGTTCCGATAACCGCGTCATCGGCTCGGCAATCGGCGACATGAACGGTTACCTTCCGACCCACCTTTCCGAGCGCAGCCATCCGCAGGGACCGGACCCGGTGTGGAACGACGAGCATTGCCGCAACAAGCGGATCCTGATCGACGACACGACTCGGAACGCGCTCGCCAGCGACAGGCCGGCCACGCTCGCCACCTACCGCATGGAGCTCGGCGACAAGTTCATCCCGGTGAAGAACGTGTTCGTGCCCTTGTGGATCAAGGGCCGCCGCTGGGGCAATTTCGAGCTCGCCTACCGCGACGACTGAGCTTTCAAGAGCAGGGGGACAAGGCCGCCGTCCGCCAGCGAGGCGTTCGGCGGTCTTTTCTTATGCCTGGAGCAAGTTCGGACGCTTAGAAGTCGCCGCGGGCTTCGGCGCGGGCTTCGAGCAGGTCGAACAAGGCGCGATGCTGAAGCAGCAATTGCTCGCCGCCGAAGCCGAGGGCGCGCTCGCTTGCCGGGCTGTCGGACGATTCCTCGATCACGGCGATCACCGACGCTTCGTCAGGAAGAGACGGGACCGGGCACTGCAGGCCGGCGCGCACGGCGGCCCGGTCGAGCAAGCGACGGATCGGCCACCAGTCGCCGACCAGCGCGGTCGCAGCACCGAGCGCGCAGCCCTTGCGTTCACTATGGGCAAGCGTCGCGAGCGCGTGCCGCGCGGCCGCGAGGCTTGCTTCGGTCTCCGCTGCGCCCGGCGTGCTCGGCAGCGGACCGACCGATGCCGTGAGCCGGACGAGGTAAAGCCGCTCCCGCTCGAACGCTTCCGAAGCTGTCGCCAGCCACGCCTGGGCGGGGCCCGGCGGGCAGCGTTGGACGGCGAGCTCGATCAGGCCCGGATAATGGCCATGGAGGCTGCACAGCAGGTGCACCGCGTCGGACAGGTCGCGGCCGGCGTGCGGGCCGGAGCTTTCGAGCAAGGCATTGAGGTGCGGATGGCGCGCGCACCCTTCGCCTGCGACACGCGCAAGCTGGGCCTCGGCAACGCTGGCCGTTTGGCGGCCGACGGACCGATTGATCGCCATTCCTTTCCCCTCGTCTGAAAGTGCCTCAGGCGAAGCCTTATGCAGCCGGTCCTAACGCAAGGGCGTAAAGACGAGGTTTATGGGCGGGTAAGCTTTCGGAGAGGGAGGTAAACGCGGGCCCCACGCTCGAAGCGGCCGAGTCGTCCACAGTTTTATCCACAGGAAAGTGCGAGTCGGCGGGGAAAGGCAAAAGAAAATGCTGGACGGCGCCCGGAACGGCTGTATGACTCGAACCGTGCTTTGAGACTTCGGTTTCAAAGCATGGGGAACCCCGCCGGGTCAAACCGGTGGGGTTTACCCGTTTATGGGCCTGAAAATTCTTGCGGCCCCTTTCCACGACCATCGGCGATAGAATTGCCCAGGCGCGGCGCGCGGGGGATCTCGCGGCGCGCCTGGCAATCGGCTCAGGCGGCGATGCGCTCCGCCTCGACGCGGTCGTTGTCCGCATCGACTGTTGCGCCGATCCGGTCAGCCGTGGCTCGCGCGCCGGGGAAGAGCAGGCGCGCCGCGAGCACGACCGCGCCGAGCGCGAAATAGGTGGAGAAGGCGACCAGCGGGCTCCAGATGACCATCACCGCCAGCGGGATGCGCAGGAATATGGGGTTGAACCCGAAATCCTCGCCGATGCCTTCGCAGACCCCGAGGATCGTGTGCGGACGGGCGGGCAGGGATACATATTCGTTGGACGGGACGGACTGCGCTGACATCTTCCACTCCATTGGCAAAGCCGATGCCCTTTCAGAGCAAGAGCCATGCCAAACTGCATAAACTCGGTATATCAATCACTTACGATGCAGCACATTCCTGAGGTTCGGGATTTTCACCACATCGGGGGCGGGGAGTTGGGAATTCCCACCGCATGCTGCAAGTGCGAAGAACCGTCGATTTTCGATAATCGGCTGTCGGTTTGCTCGATTCGGCGCGGTGACCGCCGCCAGTCAGCTGACGTCGCCGACTCCGTCGCAGCTGAGATCGAACGCGGCGAGCCCGGACTCGAGCACCGAGGCGAGCATCGGCATGTCCATCAGCTCTTCGATTGCGCCCTCGGACCCTTCGCTGACCAGATCCTGGGCTTCAGTCATTGCCTCATCCCAGTCGCCGGCGTCGTACGTCCCCTGGCCGACCCAGCAAAAGGCCAGGACCTCGGCCAGCTGGTCCTCGCCAAGATCCTCGAGCGCCGCTTTGAGCTCTTCCTCGACGCTCTCGTTGATCGTGTCGTCGAGCACCGACAATGCGCCTTCGTCTTCGTCGTCGACATTGTCTGCGGCCTCGCCGCCGTCATAGTCGGTGGGCGTCTGGGCCTCATATTCGCGGGCGCGAAGGATGATCCGGCAGAGCGTATCGAGCGGGGTCAAAGGGTCCATCGGCAGCGTGCTTTCCTTTGTCGCTCAACGAGAGCAGCCGTTGGCGGTTCCTCGCGTTGACCGGCCCGAGTCCGCCACCTATATCGCGCCGCTCCGAAGCGCCCAAATGCGCGCGATTTCCGGGTCGTGGGGCGGAGTAGCTCAGCTGGTTAGAGCAGCGGAATCATAATCCGCGTGTCGGGGGTTCAAGTCCCTCCTCCGCTACCAACCCCCCTCGCCGAAGTCCTGACATGCGAAAAGCGGCGTCGCCGCTTCCGGCGCCGCCGCTCGATCGCACACCAAAGGTTGGAAATCAGTCGGGGCTGGTGAGGAACACCCGTCCGCCGTCGTCATCGTCCTCGATGAACGCGATGTAGATCGCCGTCCCGAGCACCGCGAGCAGCACGGCGATCACCGGCAAAGGCAGGGGGTTGGCGCGCGGCTCGTCGACCGCGACGCTGGATTGGGCGGCCGACAATGTCGCGGCCGTCGGCGACCCGGCGGTGACGCCGGTGCTGGCAAGCGCGGTGGCGCCGGCCGGGGTCAGCTGGCTGAGCGCCGTCCAGCCGGATTGCGGCGCCGTCGCCGGCGCAGCGGCCGCCGCCATCGTCGGGGTCACGAGCAGTGCCGTCACGGCCGCGGCCGAAATCCACTTCATCCGGGAACAACGCATGGGAAAATCTCCACTGGTTTCCCTCAGTCTACGCATGGGGCGCGCGAAAAGGGAAACGCAGCCACCGCAGCCTAAGCACAATCCAGCGCAGTATCAGGCGTTAAACAGCGGTAGATTCCGTTAAATTGTCAAATGCTTGGGCGAGGTCGTCGATCAGGTCGTCGGGATCCTCAAGCCCGACGTGGAGCCGGACCAGGGGTCCGTCGGCGACCCAGGGCTTGAGCGTGCGGACGGGATCGGCGGGGACGGCGAGGCTTTCATAGCCGCCCCAGGAAAAACCCAGTCCGAACAGCGCGAGGCGCTCGATGAACCGCGCGCGGGCGGCTGGGTCGGACCCGCGGAGGACGAACGAAAACAGGCCGGAAGCGCCCTTGAAGTCGCGCTTCCAATATTCGTGGCCCGGGCAATCGGGCAGCGCCGGATGGAGCACTGCGCCGACCTCCGGCCGTGCCTTCAGCCAGTGGGCCACCTTCAGCGCCGACGCCTCGTGCTGGGCAAGGCGGACGGCCATGGTGCGGAGCCCGCGCGAGCCGAGCCAGGCGTCGTCGGGGGACAATGCGTAGCCGAAGTCCCACGCCGTCCGCTCGAGCCGGGGGTACCAGGCTTCGGTCGCGGTCGCGGCGCCGATCATCACATCGGCATGTCCGCCGACATATTTGGTCGCCGCGAGGATGCTGATGTCGACGCCGGCCGCGATCGCCGGGAAGAACAAGGGAGTCGCCCAGGTGTTGTCGAGAAGGGTTACGATTCCGCGCTCGCGGGCGACGGCGCAGATCGCCGGGACGTCCTGCACTTCCATGGTCAGCGAGCCGGGGCTTTCGAGCAGGATCGCCCGCGTGGCCGGACCGATCGTCTCCGCGATTTGCGCGCCGATCAGCGGGTCGTAATAGCGCGTCGCGATCCCGAACCTTTTGAGCAGCCCGTCGCAGAACCGGCGCGTGGGGAGATAGGCGGTATCGGTGACGAGCAGCTCGTCGCCCGGTGAAAGCACCGTCAGGAGCGCCGCGGTGATCGCTGCCAGACCGGTCGGATAGAGAACGGTCCCGGCGGCGCCGGGCTCGAGCTCGGTCAGCGCCTCGGCCAGCGCCCACTGCGTCGGCGTCCCGTGCAGGCCGTAATAATATTCGCCGAACTTGGGTTTCGCGGCATGAAGCTCGGCGACGCTGTCGAACAGGATGGTCGAAGCGCGATGGACCGGCGGATTGATCAGCGGTCCGCGCCACGCCTTGCGGCGGCCTCCCTCGACCAGCCGGGTGCGCTGGCGCTGTTCGCTGTCGCTCATGCGCGCCTGCTTAGGCCAGCACGAGGGCGCGCATCAAATCGCTCAGGCGGCGCCCTTGCGGCTGCCGAGCAGGCCGATGAGGCCGATCAGGCCGAGGACGCCCCACGGGAAGCCCGAGCGCTCGGCGGGCGCGGTCGGCTCGGTCGGCGCGGCGGGCGTCGCTGCCGGTTCGGCGACGGTGGTCGGCGGGGGCGCGACGGGCGCCGCAGCGTCGGCGTTCGCCGCGTTCACATCGACGTTCGTCACGTCGGCTTGCGCGGCCGCATTGGCGGCGTCGTCGTTCTGGGCGAGGGCGGGCGATGCCGCGAGGATGGCGATTGCAATCGAGGATGCGATTCGATGTTTCATGGACCCTCCTGTTCGCGCCGCTCACTCGAGCGACGCGGGGTGATAGCTGTCCTCGGAATGGCGGCGGCGAAGGCCGAGTAGGCCGAGCAAGCCCAGCAAGCCCAACGAATTCCACAAAATGTCGTTGGTGCCGGGATCGAGAAGCCGGACTTCCGTCTCGCTTCGCATCTCGCGTTCCTGCGCGGAGGCCGGAGCAATCGCCACGGTCAAGAGGAGCAGCGGGAGAATCACGCGCTTGGGCATGGCGTCCTCCTTTCGCTGTCGACTCCGCCCGGCGGGTCAGGCCGGAGCGCGTGCCTCCTACAACAAAGGCGGTGTCCCCGCAAAAGCAAACGCCCGGATCGACCAGCGATCCGGGCGCCTTGCGTGACGATTGCTCGTCAGCCCCCTTGGACGTCTGTCGCGGAAGGCTCCCCAGGCACCATCGGCTCAATCCCCAGCCGAGCCGGCGGCGCCAACCTTCCGCATCCCCGAACCTGCGACCCAAGGGTCAGGCGTTCGGACGGGGGGACGCTATGCGCGCCTGCCGTTGCTGTCACGCCTGAAACAGCTGACCGCGGCTTTTGTGCAGCCGCTGTGTCGGCGCGGCCACATCCGCCAGCGGTTGCCAGTCGCAAGCTTCGCCCGCTAGAGCCGCCGGCCATGCGCTGGTCCCGAGCCTTCCTCCCGGTCCTCAAGGAGAGTCCTTCCGACGCCCAGATCGTCAGCCACAAGCTGATGCTGCGCGCTGGGCTTGTCCGGCAAACCGCCGCCGGCATCTACGCCTGGCTGCCGCTTGGCTTCCGCGTCCTCAAGAAGATCGAACAGATCGTCCGCGAGGAGCAGGATCGCGCGGGTGCCCAGGAAATGCTGATGCCGACCCTGCAGTCCGCGGAGCTGTGGCGCGAGAGCGGACGTTACGACGCCTACGGTCCCGAGATGCTTCGCATCCGCGACCGGCACGAGCGCGAGATGCTCTACGGGCCGACCAACGAGGAAATGATCACCGCCCTCTTCCGCGACGAGGTCAAAAGCTATCGCGACCTGCCGCGCACCCTCTACCACATCCAGTGGAAGTTCCGCGACGAGGTCCGGCCCCGGTTCGGCGTGATGCGCGGGCGCGAGTTCCTGATGAAGGACGCGTACAGCTTCGACCTCGACGAGGCCGGCGCACGGCAGAGTTACTACACGCAGATGCTTGCTTATCTGCGCACCTTCCAACGGATGGGCATCCAGGCGGTGCCGATGAAGGCGGCGTCAGGCCCGATCGGCGGCGACCTCAGCCACGAGTTCATCGTCCTCGCCCCGACCGGCGAGAGCGAGGTGTTCTACGACGCCGCCTACGAGCAGTTCGACTGGCAGCAGGCCGATCTGCGCTACGGCGACGAAGCGGGGCTCCAGGGCCTGTTCGACCGGGTGAACGCGACCTACGCGGCGACCGACGAGACTCACGACGAGGCCCGCTGGGGCACGGTTGCAGAGGACAGGCGTCGCACCGGCCGCGGGATCGAGGTCGGTCACATCTTCTATTTCGGCGACAAATATTCGGCCGCCATGGGCCTGAAGGTGTCCGGCGCCGATGGGGCGATGGTGACGCCGATGATGGGCAGTTACGGCGTTGGCGTGTCGCGGCTGGTCGGGGCGATCATCGAGGCGAGCCACGACGAGGCGGGGATCGTCTGGCCCGAGCCGGTCGCGCCGTGGAAGGTCGGGCTGGTCACGATGCGCGCCGACGATGCGCCGAGCAGCGCCGCCGCCGAGGAGCTTTATGCGAAGCTCGACGCGGCCGGAGTCGAGGTGCTGTACGACGACCGCGACGAGCGCGGCGGCGTCAAGCTCGGGTCGATGGACCTGATCGGCCTACCCTGGCAGGTGGTGATCGGCCCGCGGGGAATTGCCGCCGGCACGGTCGAGCTCAAGAATCGCGCGTCCGGCGAGCGCGAGGAGCTGAGTGCCGAATCGGCGCTTGCAAGGCTGACCTCATGATTCTCAGCCGCTTCGAGCGAATGGTCGTGCGGCGCTATTTGCTCCCCCAGAAGGGCGAGGGCTTCATCTTCGTCGTGGCCGGGTTCAGCGTCGTCGCGGTGGCGCTCGGCGTGATGGCGCTGGTGGTCGTGATGAGCATCATGAACGGCTTCCGCGCGGAGCTGTTCAACAAGATCGCCGGGGTCAACGGCCATGCCGTCATTCAGGGATACAACGGCCAGCTGCCCAACTGGCAGCAGGTCGCCGACGCGGCTCGCAAGACGCCGGGAGTGACCTCGGCGCTACCGCTGATCGACCAGCCGCTGATGGCTTCCTCCAACGGTCGGGTCGAAGGCGTCCTCGTCCGCGGCATGCGCGTCCAGGACCTGCTGTCGAACGAGACGATCAACTCGAACGTGGTTGCCGGCGACTTGCGCGCGATCACGCCGGGAAGCGGGCGGATCGCGATCGGCTCGGGGCTCGCCAACCGGCTCGGCGCCGGCCCGGGCAGCGAGATCAGCCTGATCAGTCCCGAAGGCCGCTCGACGGTGGTCGGGACCGTCCCGCGGATCGTGACCTATACGGTCGGCGCGGTGTTCGAGGTCGGCATCTACGATTATGACAAGGCGTTCGTGATCATGCCGATGGAGGACGCCCAGAGCCTGCTCATGCTCGGCGATTCCGTCGGTCTTGTCGAAGTGCAGACCAGCGATCCGGACCGGGTCCGCGAAATCCTTGCGCCTCTCCAGGCCACTGTCGTGCGCAACGCGGTCGTGGTCGACTGGCGGCAGATGAATTCGGCTCTGTTTTCCGCGCTCGACCTCGAACGGGTGGTGATGTTCGTCGTCGTCAGCATCATCGGCGTCGTCGCCGCGTTCAACATCGCCTCGTCCATGATCATGCTCGTGCGATCCAAGACCCGCGACATCGCGATCCTGCGGACCATGGGGTCCACGCGGCGGTCGATCCAGCGCATCTTCATGACCGTCGGCCTGTCGATCGGAGTGACCGGCATCGTGATCGGGCTGCTGCTCGGCGCGGTGATTCTTTTCTTCCGCCAAGGCTTCGTCGCCGTCGTGCACAATCTAACCGGCGTCGACCCGTGGGATCCGTCGGTTCGGATCCTGACCAAGCTCCCGGCGCAGACCGATCTTCTGGAAGTCACGCTGATCTTGGTGGTGACTCTGGTCCTGGTGTTTCTCGCCAGCCTATTCCCTGCGTTGCGGGCCGCCCGCACCGATCCGGTCCAGGTCCTGCGCTATGAGTGATCCGGTCCTCATCACCCGCGGCCTGCAGCGGAATTTTCGTCAGGGCGAGACGATTATCGAAGTGCTCCGCGGCGCCGACCTCCAGGTGGCGCCAGGGGAGATCGTCGCGCTCCTCGGCCCCTCGGGCTCCGGGAAATCCACATTGCTCCAGGCGGTGGGACTGCTCGAGGGCGGGTTCCAGGGATCGATCCGGTTGCAGGGCCAGGAGGTTGCCCGCCTCGACGACGAAGGCCGCACCGGGCTTCGTCGCGACCTGCTCGGCTTCGTCTACCAGTTTCATCACCTTCTGCCCGAGTTCAATGCGCTTGAGAATGTGATGATTCCACAGCTGGTGCGCGGCGCTGACGTCGCCGCGGCCCGAGGGCGGGCGGAGCAGCTGCTCGGGGCGCTCGGCCTTGCCCAGCGGTTCGATCATCGGCCGGCGAAGCTGTCCGGAGGCGAGCAGCAGCGGGTCGCCGTCGCGCGTGCACTGGCCAACCGGCCGCCCCTCATTCTGGCGGACGAACCGACCGGCAACCTCGACGAGCATACCGCCGACGCAGTGCTCGCCGAGTTCCTCGGCCTGGTCCGGGGAGAAGGCAGCGCCGCTTTGGTCGCCACCCACAACGAACGCCTGGCAGCGAAGATGGACCGCGTGCTCCGCCTGCATGAAGGCCGGCTGCAGTGAATCCGGACGACGAGACCGGAACCGGGCGGCGCATCAGCCCGCTGCTCATCGCCGTGCTGACCGGCACTGCGATCCTCCTCGTCCTGCTGTGGTTCTTCAGCACCGACCGCGACCCCGACCAGGACAAGCTCGGCGACAATGTCGTGGTCGCGGCGCCGGCCGAGCAGCCGGAGACACGCTGCGGAGAAAATGCGACTTTCGACCTGCTCAAGCGCGAGCTGTTCCGCCAGGCGGCCGAGCGCCGCGGAAGCGACCATGCGGTGTTTGACCAGATCGCTCGCGCGGCGTTCGTGCGGATGGAACATGCCGTGATGGAGAGCGAGGACCGCGGCGCCGGCACGGTCAATTGCTCGGGCTCGCTGTTGCTCGATCTGCCTCCCGGCATCGCGGTGCAGGGCGGCCGCCGGACGCTGTCGGGGAACGTCGATTATGTGCTCGAATCGGACGGCCGGGTAACGGTGCGCAACGGCGACGGGATCATCGCCGCGCTCGCCACGCTCAACCGGGTCGTCGAGCCGCCCGCCGCCGTGCCCGGCGAAACGGCGGCGGAAGCCAATGTCGCGGCGTCCGAATCGGCCGCGGTCGCGCCGGGACCGCCGTCGTCCTACCCGGGGCGGCCCAGCTTCGATTGCGCGCGGGCGAACACCCGCGGCGAAATCGCCGTCTGCTCGGACAGCGGCCTCGCGGCGCTCGACCTCAATATGACCACGCAGTACCGGAGGGCGCTGACCACTGCGTCCCCGGCGCAGATGCAGCTGTTGCGCGCCGGCCGCGAACGCTTTCTCGCCTATCGCGACCGCTGCCCCGACCGCACCTGCATCGCCGACGCCTATCTCGGCCGGATGCGCGAGATTCGCGATATCATGGAAGGGCGCTTGCAGCAGTTACGCTGATCGTTGGTCGAAAGACGGCTTGCCCGCGCAGTCGAGGTCTGCGTGATTGGCCGCGGACGACTCAAATGTTGATCGCACGGACCATCCCCTTGTCGATCCTTGGCGCGCTCGCGGCCGGCGCCGGCGCGCAGAATCCGCCCGCTGCTCCCCCGCCGCCCGCCTGTACGGCCGCCGAGCACCGCCAGTTCGACTTCTGGGTCGGCTATTGGGACGTTTACCCGACCGGCACCGACCGGCTCGTCGCGCACAGCCTGATTGAAAAACTCTACGGCGGTTGCGCGATCCGCGAAAACTGGATGCCGCTGAAGAGGAGCGGAGGCGGGAGCCTCAGCGCCTACCGGCCCGAGCAGCAGCTTTGGCGCCAGACGTGGACCGATTCCGCAAACGGCTGGGCCGTGCTCGAAGGCAAATTCGACGGCGCCGCCATGGTCCTGTCCGGCCCGTGGGAGAACGTCAACGGCCCGGGCACCAAGGCCTTCGCCCGCACGACCTGGACCCGCAACGCCGACGGGTCGGTCCGTCAGCATGGCGAGACCCGCGGCGACGATGGCAGGACGTGGACGACCAGCTTTGATTTCACCTACAAGCCGAGTCGGTCCTCACCACCCAAGTAATTGTGGAAAAGAGCGCCCTGCGGCTTTCCACTGCTGCCGAATCCCCCATAGTGGGAACGTGAGTCCGCCGTTCGTCCCGCTTCGAGTCCTGTCGTCGTTCACCATGCTCGAAGGGGCGATGGAGCCCAAGACGATCGCCGAGCGGGCGGCAAAGCTGGGCTTCCCGGCGGTCGCGCTCACCGACCGCAACGGACTGTACGGAGCGATGCCGTTCAGCGACGCGTGCATCGCCAAGGGGGTGCAGCCGATCATCGGAGCGACGCTTGGCGTCGCCCGTCCAGCGGAGATCGGCGGCAAGGGCGGGATCGATTGGCTCATCCTGCTCGCCAAGGACGAGCTCGGCTATTCGAACCTGTGCAAGCTCGTGTCGGTCGCGCATCTCGGCCGCCCGGTCGAGCAGGAGCCGCACGTTCCGTTCGCCGTCCTCGAACGCTTGGCCGAAGGCTTGATCGCCCTGACCGCCGGAAGCGAGGGTGCGCTTGCGCGCTTGCTCGCGGAGCGCCAGCGCGACAAGGCCGAGGCCTATCTCGACCGGCTCCGGCGGCTGTTCCCGGATCGGCTTTATGTCGAGATCGCGCGCCGCAACGACCCGGTCGAGGAGGTCGTCGAAACAGACCTGGTCGACCTCGCCTATGCCCGCGACCTGCCGCTGGTTGCGACCAACCCTGCGGCATACACTGACCCCGCCTTCCATGCCGCGCACGACGCGATGCTGTGCATCGCCAACTCGGTTTATGTCGAAACTGCCGACCGCGCGGCGTCGTCGCCCGACGCCTGGCTCAAGGACGGGGCGGCGCTCGCCGAATTGTTCGCCGATTTGCCCGAAGCGCTGGCGAACACTGCCGTGATCGCGCGACGCTGCGCAGTGGCCGCGCCGCAGCGCAAGCCGATCCTTCCGCGGCTGAGCGACGACGAGGACGAGCAGCTCCGCCGCGACGCCCGCGCGGGTCTCGCCGAACGGCTCGCCGGCCGCAGTTCCGAGGAGCAGCAAGCTTATTTCGAGCGGCTCGAATATGAGCTGGAGATCATCACCGGCATGGGGTTCGCCGGTTATTTCCTGATCGTCGCCGACTTCATCAAATGGGCCAAGGCGAACGACATACCGGTCGGGCCGGGCCGCGGCTCGGGCGCCGGCTCGGTGGTCGCGTGGGCGCTGACCATCACCGACCTCGATCCGATTGCGCTGGGCCTGCTGTTCGAGCGGTTCTTGAACCCCGAGCGCGTGTCGATGCCCGACTTCGACATCGATTTCTGCGAAACGCACCGCGACAAGGTGATCGCCTACGTCCAGCAGAAATACGGCCGCGACCGGGTCGCGCAGATCATCACCTTCGGCCGGCTGAAGGCGCGCGCGGTGCTCAAGGACACCGGCCGCGTGCTGCAGATGCCCTATGGCCAGGTCGACCGGCTGGCGAAGCTCATCCCCAACCATCCGACCGATCCGTGGACACTCGAGCGGTCGCTCAACGGCGTGTCCGAGCTCAAGGCGGAATATGACAACGACCCGGAGGTCCGCCGGCTGTTCGATCTGGCGATGAAGCTCGAAGGCCTGCCGCGCCATGCGTCGACCCACGCCGCGGGCGTGGTCATCGGCGACCGGCCGCTTGACGAGCTCGTGCCGCTATATCGCGACCCGCGCTCGGACATGCCGGTCACCCAATTCGACATGAAATATGTCGAGGCGGCGGGCCTGGTGAAATTCGACTTCCTCGGCCTCAAGACGCTGTCGGTTCTGAAGGAGGGCCGGCGCCTGCTCGCCGAGCAGGGGATTGAGGTCGATTTCGCGACGCTGCCGTGGGACGACCCCGCGGTCTATGAGCTGATTCAGCGCGGCGACGCGGTTGGCGTGTTCCAGCTGGAATCGGAAGGCATGCGGCGGACACTGGCGGCGGTGCGTCCGACCAAGTTCGAGGACATCGTCGCCCTCGTCGCGCTCTACCGGCCCGGGCCGATGGACAATATCGGCATGTTCGGCGACCGCAAGAACGGGCGGGTCGCGATCGAATATCCGCACCCTTTGCTCCAAGGCATTCTCGCCGAAACTTACGGCATCTTCGTCTATCAGGAGCAGGTGATGCAGGCGGCGCAGCTGCTTGCCGGCTATTCGCTTGGCGAGGCGGACCTGCTGCGCCGGGCGATGGGCAAGAAGATCAAGTCGGAGATGGACGCGCAGCGCGCCCGCTTCGTCGAGGGATGCGCAACCCACAACGGAATCCCGGCGGCCAAGGCCAATGAGCTGTTTGACTTGATCGACAAGTTCGCCGGCTATGGCTTCAACAAGAGCCACGCGGCGGCTTACGCTTTGGTCGCCTACCAGACCGCGTGGCTGAAGGCGCATCACCGCGCGGAATTCTACGCTGCGTCGATGAGCTTCGACATGGCGCTGACCGACAAGCTCGGCGTGTTCGTCGAGGACATGCGCCGCGGTGGGGTCGAGTGCCTGCCGCCTGACATCAATGCCAGTCGCGCTTACTTCACCGTCGAGGACGGCTGCGTCCGCTACGCGCTCGGCGCGCTGAAGGGCGTCGGCGAGAAAGCGATGGAAGCTTTGGTCGAGGAACGGGCGCGCGGCGGCCCGTTCGCCAGCCTTGAGGATTTCGCCGCGCGGATCGATCCCCGGCTGCTCAACCGGCGGCAGCTCGAAAGCCTTGCCGGCGCCGGGGCATTCGACAGCATCAATCCCGAGCGCGCCGCCGTCTTCGCCGCCGCGGAGACGATCCTGGCGCATGCGGCGAGCGCGCACGATCAGCGCGAAAGCGGCCAGGCGGCCTTGTTCAGCGCAACCGCAGAAGAGCTTCCGCCGATCCGTTTGCCGCGTGATTCGGCCTGGACCCTGGCCGGGCGCATGGCGGCCGAGCGCGAGGCGTTCGGCTTCTATTTCTCGGCCCATCCGGTCGACGCGCATCGCCACTTGCTCGCGGCGCACAAGGTCAAGACCTTCGAGGAAGTCGCCGAGCTTCGCATTCCGGAAGGCGAGCGCATCAGCACGACCATGGCGGCGCTGGCCGAAGGCGTTCGCTGGCGCGTGTCGGCGCGCGGCCGGCGCTACATGGTCGCCAGCCTGTCCGACCGGTCGGGCCAGTTCGAGGCGACGGTGTTCGACGAGGAGCCGTCAGCCGCGCTCGAGGCGGCGGCCAAGGCGGGCGGCTGTGGTCTGCTCACGGTCGAGCTCGACCGCCGTTCCGGCGACGAGACGCCGCGGGTGACGATCAAGCGCTTCCAGCCGCTCGAGGCGCTGGCTAGACGGACGCGGCTCGAAATGACGATACGCGCGTCGTCAGCGGACCTGATCCGGACCCTGGCGCGAGAGCTCGAGGGAGCCCGCGGCGGAAGCGGGATCGTACGCCTCATCGTGCCCATCGGCGGCGACCGCGAGGCTGTCCTCCTCGCCGGACGCGATTTCGCGCTCGACGGCGAGCTCGCGGCGCGGATCGAGGCGATCACCGGCGAAGGCAGCGTCGCGCTCGGCGCGCTCGAACCCCCTCGGCTCGCGCTGGTCGGTTAAGCCATCCAGAAGCCGTCGCGGTTCACCAGGCTCGTGATTTCGGCATTCTGCTCGTCGCTGAGCGCCTTCTTGAAGCGCGGGAACACCTCTTCCTCTTCCATGTGCGCGTGCTGGGAGACGAGCGCACGGAAATCGCGCACCTTCTCCAGCCAGTTCGCCGCGTCCGGCCCCATCTTGGTCAGCTCGTAGATGAAGGTCTTGATATAGCCGTGCTCGCCTTCGAGATGGTCGGCATCGGCCGCCTCATTGCCTTCGCGCAGCGCGGGATAGACCACCATTTCCTCCTGGTGGGCATGCTTGTCGAGCGCATGGGTCAGCTTCAGCAGCAGCATCTTGCGCTTGAAAGTCTGGGTCTGGTCGGTCGCCAGCATCCGGTCGAAGATCGCAAGCGCCATGTCGTGCTCGGCCGCGAGGATCTCGTCCCAGTCGCCGGCCGCCGCTTCCATGCCCTGCATCAGCGCCTTGCGCCCGTAATTGGCGGCAAAGCCGATCGCCGCGCCGGCCAGTCCGGCGGCGATCAGCGGACCGGCATTCTCACCCCATGAAAATGCGCTGCGGCTTTCGCCGCGGTCGTTGGAATTGCTGCGATTCGACGTGCGATTGCGGGAACGGCTCTGGGTACGCGTGGCCATCGATTCCTCCTTGTCCTGATCGACCGTCTCAACGGTCGGGGAGCCCGGCCCGTTCCTGTTGCGAGCCGCTTTCCGCCACCTTTCGCCGCGAGCGCTAAAGCTGGTTCGCCGGGTCCGGCGGTTGCTGGCTCGATGGCGGCGGCGCGACGGTGTTGGTCAAGTTGACCGGCGCCGGCTCGGCCGTGTTCAGCGGCTCGGCCGAAAGCGGAGCCTGCTCGATGGTATTCTCGACCGGCGGCAGCGGCTGGACGCTTTCATATTCGTCGCCCGGCAGTGGCCGCGTCTCCTTTGTGACCGGCGGCGGGGCTTTGTTCGCCGGGGCCGCGGCATCCCTGTAGACACAGGCGTCGAGCCCGTCGCGGGCGACGACGGCGATGCGCGCTGTAATGGTATTGCCGTAGCGCCGGGTGAAGCCCTTGGGCGCGACCGCCCCGCGCTTCTTGGGAAGCGGCAGGACCGCGGCGATCCGCGCCGCCTCGGTCGCGCTCATCGCGCTTGCGTCATGGCCGAAATAGCGCTGCGATCCGGCGTTGACGCCATAAGTGCCGATCCCGGTTTCGGCAGCGTTGAGATAGACTTCCATGATCCGCCGCTTGCCCCACAGGTTTTCGATCAGGAAGGTGAACCAGGCTTCAACACCCTTGCGCGCGTAGCCGCCGCCGTTCCACAGGAAGGTGGTCTTGGCGGTCTGCTGGCTGATGGTCGAGCCGCCGCGGATGCGCCCGCCCGAGGCGTTGCGGCGCGCCGCTTCCTGGATCGCGTCGATATCGAAGCCCCGGTGCCGGCAGAACTTGCTGTCCTCGGCGGCGATCGCGGCGCGGACCATGTCGCGGTCCATCTGCGTCAGCGGCATCCATTCGCGCGTCGCACCGCGCCCGGCGAGCATGTCGCCGAGCATGGTCACGGTGATGGGCGGATTGATGAAGCGGTAAGCGAGCACCCACAGGATCGAGATGACGAAGAAGGCGACGACCAGCTTGACGATCCAGCCGAAGACCCGCCGCGGCACCGAGCGCGTGTCGCGTCGCCGGCGCTTGTAGCGGGGAATCGTCGGGTTGCGCGCCATCGCCAAGCCCTAGCGGCCACTTAAGGGCGCTGCAAAGCCTTCGCCTTGCCGCAGTGCAGCAGCGCATTTACATCGGTCGCACATGACTTCGACCAACGACATCCGCCGCGCCTTCCTCGATTATTTCGAGAAGAACGGCCACGCGCGGGTGCCGTCAGCGCCACTGGTGCCGCACAACGACCCGACGTTGATGTTCGTCAACGCCGGGATGGTGCCGTTCAAGAACGTCTTCACCGGGCTCGAGACGCGGCCTTATGCGACCGCCACCAGCTCCCAGAAGTGCGTCCGCGCCGGCGGCAAGCACAACGACCTCGACAATGTCGGCTATACCGCGCGCCACCACACCTTCTTCGAGATGCTCGGCAATTTCTCGTTCGGCGACTATTTCAAGGACCGCGCGATCGAGCTCGCCTGGACCCTGCTGACCAAGGAATGGGGGATCAGCCCCGACCGGCTGACCGCGACCGTCTATCACACCGACGACGAAGCCTATGAGCTGTGGAAGCGAATCTCCGGCCTTCCCGAGAGCCGGATCATCCGCATCCCGACCAAGGACAATTTCTGGGCGATGGGCGACGACGGCCCGTGCGGGCCCTGCTCGGAGATCTTCTTCGACCATGGCGAGCAGATCCCCGGCGGGCCGCCCGGAAGCCCCGACCAGGAGGGCGACCGCTTTGTCGAAATCTGGAACCTGGTGTTCATGCAGTACGAGCAGGCGGCGAACGAGATCGTCTCCGAGCTGCCCAAGAAGAGCATCGACACCGGCATGGGTCTGGAGCGGATCGCCGCGGTGCTTCAGGGGACGCCCGACAATTACGAGACCGACACGTTCCGCGCGCTGATCGAGGCATCGCAGTCGCTGACCTCGAACAATTCGCCGGACACGGCGGCGAGCCACCGGATCATCGCCGACCATTTGCGGACGTCGGGCTTCCTTGTCGCCGACGGCGTGCTGCCGGCGAACGAGGGCCGCGGTTACGTGCTGCGCCGGATCATGCGCCGCGCGATGCGCCACGCGCATCTGCTCGGCGCGAGCGAGCCGCTGATGTACCGCCTGGTCCCGGCTCTGGTTGCCGAGATGGGCGCGGCCTATCCCGAGCTGGTCCGCGCCCAGCCGCTGGTCGAGCAGGTGCTTGAGCAGGAGGAGACGCGCTTCCGCCAGACCCTTGCGAACGGCCTCAAGCTGCTCGACGAGGCGACCGGCGGGCTGCCCGAAGGCGGCACACTGCCCGGCGAGACGGCGTTCAAGCTGTACGACACCTTCGGCTTTCCGCTCGACCTTACCGAACAGGCCCTGCTCGAGCGCGGCCTCAAGGTCGATCAGCAGGGCTTCGATGCGGCGATGGCCGAGCAGAAGGCCAAGGCCCGAGCTGCGTGGAAGGGCTCGGGCTCCAAGGCCAGCGAGGACATCTGGTTCGACCTTGCCGAAGAGCATGGTGCGACCGAGTTCACCGGCTATTCCGGCGACGAGGGCGAGGGCATGGTGGTGGCGATCGTCCGCGACGGCGCGCGCGTCGACCGGGCGGCGAGCGGCGACACCGTCGAGTTGCTGCTCAACCAAACACCTTTCTACGGGGAAAGCGGCGGCCAGATCGGCGACACTGGCAAGCTGACCACACTCAAGGGCTTCGAGGGCGCGGTCGAGGACACGGCGAAGCCGCTCGGCAAGCTCCATGTGCTTCGCACCAAGGTTTTGAATGGCGAGCTCAGGGTCGGCGAGACGGTGCACCAGGCGGTCGACCGCGAGCGACGCGACCGCGTGCGCGCCAATCACAGCGCGACCCATTTGCTGCACGCCGCGCTTCGGCGTCGGCTCGGGACTCACGTCACGCAGAAGGGCAGCCTCGTCGCGCCGGACTATTTCCGCTTCGACTTCTCGAACCCGACCGCACTCAGCCGCGAGGACATCGAGGCCGTCGAGACCGAGGTGAACGCCCAGATCCGCTCTAACGAGCCGGTGACGACGCGGCTGATGAGCCCCGACGACGCGATCGCCGCAGGCGCCATGGCCCTGTTCGGCGAGAAATATGGCGACGAGGTCCGCGTGCTCTCAATGGGTCGTCATTCCGACGCCGATTATTCGGTCGAGCTGTGCGGCGGCACCCACGTGCGCGCCCTCGGCGACATCCAGCTGCTCAAGATCATCAGCGAGAGCGCGGTTTCCGCGGGCGTCCGCCGGATCGAGGCGCTGACCGGCGAGGCGGCGCGGCGCTGGCTGATTGAGCGCGATGCCAAGCTGCGCGAAGCGGCGGCAACGCTCAAGGCCGCGCCCGACGAGGTTCCGGCGCGCATCGCTACGCTGGTCGAGGAGCGCAAGCGGCTCGAGCGCGAGCTGGCGGACGCGAAGAAAGCGCTGGCCGTGGGCGGCGGCGCGAGGTCTGAGGAAGCTGCTCCCGAAGACGTCAATGGCCACAAGTTCCTCGGTCAGGTCGTCGACGGGCTCGACCCGAAGGAGCTTCGCTCGACCGTCGACACGATGAAGCAGCGGGTCGGCACTGGTGTCGCGGCTCTGGTGGCGGTCAACGACGGCCGCGCCAGCGTCGCGGTCGGGGTGACCGACGATCTCGCGGGTCAGATCAGCGCAGTCGAGCTGGTCAAGGCAGCAGTTGCGGCGCTCGGCGGGCAGGGCGGCGGCGGCCGGCCCGACATGGCCCAAGGCGGCGGCCCCGACGGCTCGAAGGCCAACGAGGCGCTGGAAGCGGTGAAGGAAGCGTTGGCCGCGTGACCGATGCCCCGTCGTCCGACCCGATCACCCTCAACGGCGCGTGCCACTGTGGCGCCGTGAAGTTCACCGCGGAGCTGCCCCGGGGTTTCGCGTCGGCGCGGCGGTGCACTTGCTCGATGTGCCGGATGCGGGGCGCCGTCGCGGTCACCTCGACCCACGACGGGTTCAAGATCCTCGAAGGCGAGGATAAGCTCGCGACCTACCGCTTCAACACGATGACCGCGGAGCATCATTTCTGCTCGGTGTGCGGCATCTACACCCACCACAAGCGGCGCTCGAACCCCGACCAGCTCGGGGTCAACGTCGCCTGCCTCGAGGGCGTCTCGCCCTTCGATTTCACAGAGGTCGTCGTCTATGACGGCGATCGCCACCCTGCGGACAATGCCGATCACCGAACCTACACCGCGGGCGTGTTGCGGTTCGAACCGGCCGAGGAGTAGGGGCTATTTTCGTCATCCCGGGCCTGACCCGGGATCAGCTTGCCTTTGAAGCCTGAAAGAAAGGCGGATGCCGGATCAGGTGCGGCATGACGACTGGAGCAGCGCCGATGGAAGCCGACACTCAGATTTTCGACCTCACCCCGCCGACTCAGGACCAGTTCAACGCGCTTGCTGCAGAGCTTAGCGATGAGGAACGCCACGTGCTGCTCGAGCACGGCACCGAGGCGCCGTTCTGCGGGACGTTCCTCGACGAGAAGCGCCCGGGCCTGTTCACCTGCCGGCTGTGCGGGCTGCCTTTGTTTCACGGCGGCACGAAGTTCGAAAGCGGGACGGGTTGGCCGAGCTTCACCCAGCCCTTTGCCGAAGACCATCTCAAGACAATCCGGGACACCAGCTACGGCATGGTCCGAACTGAGATCGTCTGCGCGCGGTGCGGGGCGCACCAGGGCCACGTCTTCCCCGACGGGCCACCCCCGACCGGCGAGCGCTATTGCATCAACTCGGTCAGCCTCGACTTCACGCCGGCGGGCGTGCCGCTACCCGACAAGCTCGGCCGAGGCGCGCCGGAGGGAAAGCCGGCCGCTTGATTACGTCGAGGAGTGGAACTCGGAAGCCCTGCCGAGGGGAGCGAGGGGAGCATCTTGGCAGGGCTTCCGTCCAACTGGTCGCAGCGCCGACTCGAGCTCGCCAAAGTGGAGTGAGCGCTGCGTGAGGATCAATTTACCGTCCCGCGGTTAGCGCGGTGTGAGGGGAATTGGTTCACGCAAATTAACGTTTTCAGGCCGCCGATGCGCGCCGACGGGCGACGAGCGCCGCGCCGATCAGGCCGGGCGGACGGGGCGAGGGTTACAATCCGCGACCCCGGCGGCTATGAAGAAGCGCTATCAGTCGCAAACTGACGGATCAACGGGCGCTTTGCGGCTCCTTCTCCCTCGCTTGCTGCTCCTGGCACCAGGGCCCCGACGTCCGGGTCCCGCGAAACGAGAAGGAAATGCCATGCCGACGGGCACCGTGAAATTTTTCAACGAACAGAAGGGCTACGGCTTCATCGCCCCCGAGGGTGGCGGCCAGGACGCCTTCGTTCACATCAGCGCCGTCGAGCGCTCCGGCATGCAGACCCTGCGCGAGAACCAGCGCGTCAGCTACGACCTCGAAGAGGACCGTCGCGGCAAGATGGCCGCGTGCAACCTGCGCGACGCCAGTGACGCCGCCGGCAGCGATTCGAGCGCCGACACCGCCGACGCCAGCGACGAGGGGGAGCAGGCCTGACGATGGTGGTCAGCGCGCGAAGCACCAATCTTGATTTCTACCTCGCCCGGGTCGACCAGGCCCGGGCCGAGGCGGAGGCGGCGACGCTCGACCATGTGCGCGAGCGTTGCCGCCGCTCCCAGGCGGCGTGGCAGGCGCTCGCCGACCGCGCCGAGCGGAGCGAGAAGCTGAAGGAGGCCGAAGCCGCGCGCAAGGCGGAGGCGGGGCTGACCAGCTAAGGGCGAAAACGTCCTTCGCCATTGCGACCCGAACGTGCTAAGGCTCAGTCATCGCGCGCAACTCTGCCCGTAGGCCCGCGCGCGGCTGAGAGACCTGGCTTGGTGCTCCCGCTTACCCGACCGGAGCGCCGACTTGCCTAGCGATGACAATCCCAACGGCCAATCCGGCGCCGACGCCGCCGACAGCCTGCGCGAACAGGCCGCCGCGTGCCGCCGCCTTTCGGTCAAGGCCAGAACCCGGTCCGGGGTGAAGGCGCTCGAGGCGCTCGGCGAGCACTTCGACAAGAAAGCCCGTGAGATCGACCCATCGAGCATGCGACGATGACCGGCCCCGCCGCCGCGGGCCCGGCGATGCCTGTCGCGCCGGCAAGCGCCGCCGAGACGGCCGAACTGGAGCGCTACGGCATCGTTCGCCAGCCGACCGACGTGTTCCTGTGGAACGGCTATCGCTACACCCAGGCGCGCGACGCGCTCGCCGCGGCCAAGAGGGCGGCCAGCGAATGAGCCGGGTCGTGCATCTCAACCTCGAGGAAGGCGTGGTCATCATTCGCTGCCTGTCCGAACATGTCGGGGTTTCGGCGATCGAACGTTTGCCGCAAGGCGGCGTTCGGCTGGTCTGCATGAGCAGCGATGGCGCCGCGAAGATCCGCAGGAAGCTCAAGACCTACGTGATCGACGGCCAGCCGCGCCGCGAGCGGTTCCGTCCGCCAACCGGCACCTGGTAAATCGCCTCGCGAGCGGCGACGGGCGGCGGATTCGGCCCCGATTGCGCGTGACGCTTGGCTTTCCCGTGCCGCCGGCTAGGCTGGCGCAGATGGAATGGGCCTGCCTGTGCATCGCCGTCGCAGGCGCATCGGCGGCCGCGGCCGAGCAGCCGCCGGTGGCCGTCACCGACTCGCCGCCACCACCGATCGTCGCGGTGCCGGCCAATCCGGCGCCGCCGACGGTGATCCTGATTCCACCGGTCGCGGTCACCAATTCGCCGCCGGTGATCGTCCCGGTCCCGCCGTCGGGGCCCGTTGTCCGCGGCCCGCAGCCGCTGCGTCCGGCGCAGAGCTACATCGCCCGCGACGATTATCCCGCTTCGGCGCTGGCCCGCCGCGAGCAGGGCAAAGTGCGCTTCTTGCTCGGTGTCGGCCCGGACGGCCGGGTGCGCGACTGCGTGATCGTCGCCTCGAGCGGCTCGAGCGCGCTCGACGCGGCCACCTGCGCGATCATGCGCCGCCGGGCTCGCTTCACCCCGGCGATGGACGCCCACGGCAATCCGGTGCGCGCCGGGATCCGGCAGGAAGTCGAGTGGCGCCCGCCGAACGCTAAAGGCTGACCTCGGCGACCTTCTCGCCCATTCCGGATTCGGGCTTGCGGCCGAGCAATTTGTTGAGCGCCGGGCGAATGAAGCCCTTGAGGTCGCTCTTCCAGATCTTCGCGTCCTCGACGTCGAGTCGCAGCAGCGCGAGCTTGGGGTCGGACTTGCCGCCTTCGTACCATTGCGACGCGACGGCGTTCCACAGCCGGTCGATGGTCGCGGG
>DATEEM010000018.1:0-22913 GCA_035281125.1 Sphingomicrobium sp.
ACGAACACTTCGATGGTGTTCGAATCGCGGTCGAAATCCTGGTCGTAGATATGCTCGATGAGCTCGGTCCGGCTGACCACCTTGCCCTTGTGATGCATGAGGTAGGACAGGAGCTTGTACTCCTGCGCGGTGAGCTTCACCGGCTCGCCCGCCTTGGTCACCTTGCCCGATCGCGTATCGAGACGGATGTCGCCGGCAATGAGCTCGCTGCTCGCGACTCCGGCCGAGCGGCGAATCAGCGCGCGCAGCCGCGCAATCAGCTCCTCGGTTTGGAACGGCTTTGCCAGATAATCATCCGCGCCGGCGTCGAGTCCCGCGACTTTGTCCGACCAGCTGTCTCGCGCGGTCAGGACGAGCACCGGCATCTTGCGCCCTTCCTTGCGCCACCGGTCGAGCACCGTCAGCCCGTCCACCTCGGGCAAGCCGAGATCGAGAATCACCGCGTCATAGCTTTCGGTCGAGCCGAGATAATGGCCGTCCTCGCCGTCGGTCGCGAGGTCGACGGCATAGCCCGCGCCCTCGAGCGTCGAGCGCAATTGCCGCCCGAGGTTGGGTTCGTCTTCGACGATCAGAACGCGCATGAAAGGTCCCTTACCGTTCGCCGGGTCGCGGTTCAAACCCGCGCGAAGCTGAACGGTTGCTTTAACGGAATGATTTGCAGCGTGCGAGGCGAACCCGCTTGGCCCCTGATGGCGAATGCCTGCTAGCTGATCTTCGATAACCAATGTAAGGTTGATCCCACGGCTCGGCGGGACGGGAAAACCAGAATGTCCGAACCGGTTTGGATGGCCGCACTCCTAGCCCTGGCGGCCCATCAACCTCCAACTCCCACGGGTAACGTGGGACAAGTCATCATCGTTACGGGTGAGCGCGTGGCGCGGCCGCTTCGGGAGACGCCCTCCAGCGTCATAGTGATCGCGGACACCGAGCTGAACGCGACGCCTGGGGCCAATCGCCTCGATCAGCTATTGGAGTCTATTCCAAACATCACTCTCGGGACCGGCAGCCTGGGACCCACCATCAGGGGCCAGGATACGACCGGTGCGCTTCAGGATCTGCCCGCATTCCTGGGGGGAAATCGCCCCCGAGTAACGCTTCAGGTCGACGGGCGGGTGGTCGGCTTCAACGAGTTCGTGTTCGGCGTCGCGCCCGTCTGGGATGTCGATCAAATCGAAATTTTCCGAAGCCCGCAGACCACAACCCAGGGTCGCAATTCCATCGCCGGCGCCATTTTCATTCGAACGAAGGATCCGACCTACGATTGGGAAGCCCGCGCCCGCGCGATCGCGGGAAGTTTTCACGGACGGCAGATCTCGGCCGTTCTCTCCGGCCCTATCGCTTCGGAACTCGCCTTCAGGATTTCGGGAGATATTCGTCGCGGCCGCTCCCCAAGCAGGATCAAGGACGTCAACCCTGGCGCAGATCCGAACGACGACAATTTTAGCCTGCTGAGAGCGAGACTTCTTGCGGAGCCGAAAGCACTGCCCCGAAGCCGCGTTGAACTCATCTACACGCACAGCGAGTCGGAATCCCATCCGGCGCAGGTCGTCATGGCCCCGTTCCATGAGCGGCGGAATGACCGCGGCGCCGCAGGCGTGTTCAAGACCAATATCGATGCACTGGTCGCTTCACTCGCCATCGAGCTCGAACATTCGTTGAGCCTGCGAGCAACGACATCTTACGGAGCAAGCCGGATCGGGCGCTTTCCGCCGCCGGGCTTGGGCCGAACGGACACGCACATCGAGGACATGTCGTTCGAAACCTTGCTCGATTGGAAGCCGGTTGATCCCATTCGTGGGGTCTTAGGCGTCCATTTCCTGAAATCACGGATCGACCAGACCATCGACCTGTCAGCCGTGTTGGGCCGGGGCGCGTTCGACGACGATCAGCGAAGCTTCGGTATTTTTGGAGAAGCGACCGTTCAATTATTGCGGCGCCTATCTGTGACCGGCGGTCTCCGGTACCAACGGGATGCCCAGCGTCGTAGGGGTGCTCTCGGCGCCCCGGCCATGGTTTTTGTCGTCGACTTCGACCGAAAATTTCAGGCTTGGCTGCCGAAGTTCTCCGTGGCGTATCGACTGACCGATCAGGTCGTTGCGGGAGCGCTCGTTCAGCGCGCCTACAATCCGGGCGGCACGACCTTGAACCTTGCAACGGGTCAGCAGCAAAATTTCGAAGCGGAATCCGTCTGGTCTTATGAGCTGTTCGCCCGAATAGCGTTCGCGGAGCGTTTCAAGGTGTCGACGAACGCTTTTTACAATCGCTTCAGGGACACCCAACGGTCGACCTTCTTCCCACTTACCGGCCCTGGTGGACGAATGGCGTTCTGGGCGCGGATCGACAATGTTCCAAAAGCGGAGACGTACGGACTGGAGGCATCTTTCGAGTGGCGACCGTCCGACCGCTTGCAGGTGCGGGCGGGCCTCGGCCTTTTGCGATCCCGGATCGTCCAGCCGGCGAACCAGGCTCCGGAACTTGAGGGAAACGACTTCGGCCGATCGCCACGATGGACCGCATCCGGCATAATCGCCTGGCGGCCGTTGAAGCGGTTGGAGCTGAACGCCGTCATCCGACATAACGCTGGCTACTTCAGCGACGATGCCAACGTCCCGAATCGCCGCGTCGGACATGCTACCAGAATCGACGCGCGCGCAGCCTATGATTTCGGTCGGACCACCCTGTTCGGTTACGCGCGGAACGTCCTCGATCATTTCCACATGACGTATCTCTTTGCGCCTACGGCAGGGGTCGCCGCCGACCCACGCGAAGTCGGCATCGGCTTTGAGGCGCGTTTCTAAGGTTTAAACAGGAAGTCGTCCGGTCCGATCCCGCGACGCTTCCAATAGTCGGTAAGGCCGAGGCCATCGGCCAGTGCGCCGAAGCGCTTGTCCAGCCGCATCGCTTTCGTTGGCGGAGTGAAAAGGCCGAAGGTATTGCGCCACCCCGGGATGCTTATCGGCCTTTCTGACTTCGATACCGAAGATGGCTGCAGGACAGCAGGGCCGCGACTGAGGAGGAAGCCATTGGCAACCTCGAATGCACCGTCAAGTTCGCCGAGTGCCGAAAGCATCAGGATCGCCCAGGCAGCCATTGCCGGATTTGCCTGCGCACCGTCTAGGTTCGCGCTACGCGCACTTGCGACGCGCTCAGAGGTCGGATTTTCGAGCGCAGCCAGCGAAACGCGCCAAAGGCCTGTCGCGCCCGGCATCAGGAGAATTGGATGCTTCTCTTCTTCCTCGACAATCGCGAGTGCCGCACGCGTTCGTCCGGTGAATGCGTAGATCATCAGCCGGGCCAAGCGAACCAGACGATGCGACGGCCAAAGCTGCATGGCCCGGTCACTCGTCCGGTCGGCCTCCGTGACTCGTCCAAGCACCCACAGCCGCATCGCCCTGCGCAGTTGGTGATCGGGCGTCAGCGGCTCGATCGCGAGCGCTCGTTCGACGATTTCGAGCGAGTCCCGGCAGCGGCCGACCGCGTGCAGCGCGACGCCCAAATGCCGCATGGCGAGCGTGTTGGCCGGATCGATCGCAAGAATCCGCCGATATTCATTCTCTCGCGAAATCCAATCGAGCATGACGCTCTGAATGAAAGTCATCGCAAGGAGCGCATTGGGCTCGTTAGGATCGAGTTTGAGGGCGGTACGGGCCGCGCGCTCCGCTAGCTGCGCGGTCGGGCCGGGTACTGCCGTAGGGCCGCTATCGCGACCGCTTCCAATTGCGTAGGCGAGGAGACCCCAAGCCTTGGCATTTTCCGGCTGGAGGGTCGCCGCTTGCCGAAAATATTCGGCGGCGTTCTCATCCAGGCGAAGCGCATTCTGGCCGCGCTCAATCAGGGCGTCGAAACGGGGATCGAAACGAGGCCGATTTGCCCACCAGAGTCCAGCGCTGCCGCCGACCGCGGCGACCGCGAGGCCGCTACCTATAACCGCCCGTCGCCGCATGCGTGTCGCCGGCACATCTGAATGACCCTCGACCTGCAGAATGTCGCCAGTCAGCCGATACCCGGTGCGTGGAATAGTCTCGATCTCAAAGAATCCCGGGACGACCTGGGCACCGGTTCGCCGAACCTTGACGATGGCATGGTTGAGGCTGTCGTCACCGACACTGACGCCGCCCCAGCACTGGTCGAACAACTCGCCCCGGGTGACGACCCTTCCGCGCGCATCGAGCAGCAGCAGGAAAACCTGCATGATCAAGGGTTCGAGATGGACTTGCCCTCCCGGTCCCTCGACCAACCTGCGTGAAGGGCTGACGAGCATTGGCCCGAGTTGCATGTCGGGTCTTAGTGCCAGGTCGCTGAGCTTGAGCATCGTGCCCTCCGCGCGCTCTCGCCCGAACAAGATCATCAAATGATCATAATATCATCCGCAAACCTTCATCGCATATCCGCCTGGCCGTTTCTACGCCCGTACTTGTCAACCGAGCCTGAGCGGGGAATGTCATGCATAAGATCACAAAAAAATTTTTAGCCTCGGCCGGCGCGACCGGCCTTTGCGCCCTGACCGCCGCAGCCGCCTTGGCGATTCCATCATTTGGAGACTGGTCGGGTCTCGTCGATGTCGAAGCGCTCCCAGGATCGTCCACGGACGTCAATTCACCATCGATCGACGGATGTGCGAGCCTTTCACCCGACGGCATGACGCTGGTGTTCAATTCGTTCCGCAGCCTAAACCAGCAAATCTGGATGGCGACCCGGGCCAGCACGTCGGAAGGCTTCGGCGATCCGGTCATGCTGCCCGCTCCAATCAACACTCAGGCCCAGGAATCCTGCCCGACGATCACGCAGGGGCACCGGCTGTACTTCACCCGCTCGACCGGCGCGCCTGGGACAGGTGATCTTTTCGTGTCAAAGCTGGGTCCGAACGGCTGGAGCATTCCAACCAGCCTGGGTCCGGTAATCAACACGCCTGAGAATGTGGAGGAAGGTGTCAGCTTTTATGAGGATGACCAGGGCCGCGAAGTCCTCGTCTTCTCCCGTCGTCCAAACGGCGCTTTCGTGGGAGCCGGCGGGCATATCTATGAAAGCGTCGACGGCGCGCCCGCAACCCTGCTCGCCGGGGGGCCCCACAGTTCGGGATCGGACAACCGTCCAAGCGTAACGCACGACGGTAAAACAATATTCTGGGACTCCCTCCGCGGCGGGAACTCCGACATCTGGTACGCAACGCGCTCCAGCACGTCGGAGACCTTTGGGCAGGCGATCCAGCTAGACCAGGTCAACACGAGTTTCGCGGAAACACGCCCCTTCGTCAGCTGGAGCGGAGACATGCTGATCGTATCTTCGAACAGCGACATTTGGTTCGCGACGCGTGAAAAGGGCGGCGACTAAGAGGTGCGCAAATGCGAAAGCGCTGCCGTGCCGAGTAGGGCGCGGCGCGCGCCCTGCCCGTGGCCGCTAAGTCCTCAGTTCGAACGGAGACGGCTACGGCCGCGAGTGGCGGAGGATGCGTCCAGTCTGGGCGTCGACGTCGACCCAGATGACGCGGCCGTTGCGCATGAACTTTAGACGGTAGGTGCCGCCGTTGAGCTCGGGACCGAGATAGTCGGCGCCGTCCATGAGCGGCAGGACCCGCTCCTCGAGCTTGGGAAGCGGCATTGAACGCCCCTGCTGGGTCGCCTTGAATGCCCGGTCCGCATCGCGCGGGGGATCGGCCAGCGCGGGGGCGCCGGCGAGAACAGCAGCGAAGGTCGCCGCAAGAAGGGTTCGATACAAAGTCATAACGCGACTCTCGACGGCGGCTTCTATCACAAGGCATTGAATGCGTAATGAATGCCGGTGAACGCCCCCGTTCAGCCTCCTAAAGTGCCGCGAATCGGCGGCCGGCGCCAGACCGGCCGCTCGACCGCCTAGGCGACGGGCTCCCACAACTCGATCGGATTGCCTTCGGGATCGTGGATCCGCGCGAACCGACCGATCCCCATCGAATCCCATTCCTCCTTGGTTATCACCTCGATGCCGGCGGAGCGCAGCTGTGCGAGAAGGCCGTCGATGTCGCTCACGCGCAAATTGACCATCGCCGTGCGGTCGGCCGGGAAATAGTCGGTATCCGCCTGGAACGGCTCGAACACCATCGGCCCCCCTTCATGGAACCAGACCCATTCGTTCGGCTGGCCGTCAGGACCGGTCCCACAGCCGCCGCCGACACCGAGATGCTCGCGGTACCAGGCCTTGAGCGCCTGCGGCTCCTTCGCGCGGAAGAAATAGCCGCCCATTCCGATCACCGGCATCTCGCGCCCCCTTCCGCTGCAATCGATTCGCGCCGGAAGGTGACAAAAACGAGCGCCCTCCGCTAGCGGGACGCGAACATGGCGGCACCGATCCTCTCCTATGAAGAACTCGGCCTGGTCCAGGGCGAAGGCTGGCTGTTCCGCGGCCTCGACCTGTACATCGGCGCGCGGGACCGCCTCGCGCTCATCGGCCGCAACGGCGCCGGCAAGACGACCTTGCTCAAATGCCTCGCGGGGCTGATCGACCCGGACGAGGGCAAGCGGACGATCGTTCCGGGCATCAACGTCATCCTGCTCGAGCAGAACCCCGCGATGGACGGACACGAGACGCTCCGCGACTGGGTTCTCCACGGCGATCGAGCTCCGGAACCGCACGAAGCCGAGGCGATCGCCCACCAGCTGGGAATCGATCTCGGCCGGCCCATCGCGACCGCGAGCGGGGGCGAGCGGCGCCGAGCGGCGATTGCCCGCGCGCTGGCGCAGATGCCCGATATCCTGCTGCTCGACGAGCCGACCAACCATCTCGACCTCGGCGCGATCGAATGGCTCGAGGAATGGCTCAAGCGTTTCAAGGGCGCGTTCATCGCCATCAGCCACGACCGGACGTTCCTGGCGCGGTTGACGCGCAGCTGCCTGTGGCTCGACCGCGGCCGGCTGCGTCGCGCGGAGATAGGCTTCGGCGGGTTCGAGGCGTGGACCGAGCGGGTTTACGACGAAGAGGCCCGCGCGGCCGAGAAGCTCGACGCCAAGCTGAAGCTCGAGCTGCACTGGCTGCAGCGCGGCGTCACGGCGCGGCGCCGGCGCAACCAGGGGCGGCTGACCAAGCTTCACGAAATGCGCGCGCAACGCGCCGCGATGCTCGGGAGTACGGGCACCGCGAAGCTTGCGCTCGCGAAAGACGATGTGCGCTCGAAGACCGTGATCGATGCCGAGCAGGTGACGAAGAATTTCGGCGAGCGACCGATCATCAAGGACTTTTCGCTGCGCGTGCAACGCGGCGACCGGATCGGGATCGTCGGGCCGAACGGCGCCGGGAAGACGACCTTGCTGCGGCTGCTGACCGGCGAGCTCGGGCCGGACAGAGGCTCGGTGACGCTGGCGAAGACGCTCACCGGGATCGTCATCGACCAGCAGCGCAGGCTCATGGAGCCGGGCAAGCGGGTGCGCGACGTGCTGGCGCACGGCGGGGACTGGATCGAAGTCCGCGGGGCGAAGCGCCACATCAAGGGCTACCTCAAGGAATTTTTGTTCGATCCAGCGCTGGTGGACGCGCCGATCGGCTCTCTATCGGGCGGCGAGCGATCGCGGCTGCTGCTCGCGCGCGAATTCGCCCGCGAGGCCAATTTGCTCGTCCTCGACGAGCCGACCAACGATCTCGACCTCGAGACGCTCGACCTGCTCCAGGAAGTCATCGCCGATTATGACGGCACGGTGCTGATCGTCAGCCATGACCGCGACTTCCTCGACCGGACGGTGACGATTACGCTCGGCCTCGACGGGTCCGGCCGGGTCGATGTGATTGCCGGCGGTTACGAGGACTGGATTCGCAAACGGTATCAGGCGGTGCGTTCCCCGGCGAAAGCCGGGGCTCAGGGCGCTGCGAAAGCAACCCGTGACCAGGCTCCTGGACTCCGGTCTTCAACGGGGAGGCTCTCCTACAAGGACCAGCGCGACTACGACCGGCTGCCAGTCGAAATCGAGCGGTTAGAGGGGGCGGTTGCCGCCGACGAGGCGGCGCTGTCCGACCCAGACCTCTACACGCGCGACCCCGGACGTTTCGCCGAGCTGACCGAACGGATTGCCCGCAACCGCGCCGAGATCGAAGCGCTCGAGCTGCGCTGGCTCGAGGTCGCGGAGATGGCTGAGCAGCTCGCCGGCTAGACCGTCGGCACAATTTCCATGACAATGTCGCCGGGCTGCAGCTTCTGCGCCTGGGGGCGCCAGAAGCCGTAGGCGGTCCCGTCGCGAATGATCCGGAGGCCGAGCCCCTCCGTCAGGTCCTTGATCGACTTGCCGACTTCCTCCTCGCGCACGTCGCGTTCAACCAGTCGGACCCTTCCGCCCATCGTCGCCAGGTCCGCAAGGTAGTCGGCGATATGCTGGCCCGCATGGGTCGTGGCAAGCAGCAGACCGGCGAAATCAAGCGGGTTGACGACGACATCCGCGCCGGCGCGCCGGGCGGGAATCTCATTGTCCTGCTGATTGACGGCAACGCTGATGCGCACATCGGGCGCAAGGTGCCGCGTGGTCAGGCAAACGAGGATCGAAGTGTCGTCGCGTCCGGCCGAGATGATGACCAGCTTGGCGCGATCGACGTGCACCGCCCGCAGGCTGGCGTCGCGTGTCGCGTCGGCCTTCAGCACCGTGCAGCCCAGCGCCTTGGCGAGTTCGATCCGGCGGTCGTCGGTGTCGATGACGACGATGTCGTGGGGCTCGGCCCCAAGGCTGATCAGCTCCTCGACCGCGCGCGTATTCTTCGTGCCATAGCCGACGACGATGATGTGATCGCGCAACGTGCGCTGGATACGCTTCATGATGAACCTTTCCCACGAGCGCCTGGCGACGAACAGATAGGCGGTGCCGATGAAGAAGAGCAGGAACAGAATTCGGACGGGGGTCACCACCAGCGCGTCGAACAGCCGCGTATTGTCGGTTACCGGAACAATGTCGCCGTAGCCGGTGGTCGTGGCGCTGATCATCGTAAAATAGATGACGTCGAGGAAACTGACCTTGCCGTCATGCGTGTCGTTGAGCCCGTCGCGCTCGAGCCAATGAAACAATACAAGCAGGCCGAGCAGAGCCGCGGCGGCGGCCAGCCTCCAACCGAGACCGTACCAGCCCCGGATCCGCGGCTTTCGTCGCAGCGTCAGCAGTTCGTCGGATGACTCTGCCATGAAGGACCGATGTTAACCCCGGTCGCTGCGCTGTTCCAGCGGAGCTGACTTCAGTCAGCCCCGTTCGGTCGGCGAGGCGCGGCCCGCCAACGCTTCGTCGCGTTCGCGGATGCGGCGCTCGAGCATCGACAGCGGCATCGCACCGTCGCGCAGCACCTCGTGAAACTGTCGAATGTCGAACCGCTCGCCGAGGCGCTTTTGCGATTCGGCGCGGGCTCTCGCCCAGGCGATATGCCCGACCTTGTAGCTGCACGCTTGGCCGATCTGGGTGCAATATCGCTCGACCTCGCGCTGCGAGCGCGGTCGGGCGTAGCCCGTCGTGCGGACCATATAGTCGGTCGCCTGCTCCCGGCTCCACCGTTTCGCATGCAGCCCGGTATCAACGACCAGCCGCGCCGCCCGGAACAGGAACGACTGCAAATATCCCGCCCGCCCGAGCGGATCGTCACGGTACACGCCGAGCTCATCGGCGACCTGCTCGGCGTAGAGTGCCCAGCCTTCCGAATAAGCGGAGAAGAAGCCGAGCTTGCGCAGCATCGGGATGTCCTTCGACTCCTGCATGATGCTGATCTGCAGGTGATGACCGGGGTTGCCCTCGTGATAGCTCAAAGTCGGCAGGGTGAACCGCGGCCAGTCGCCGAGGTCCTTGAGGTTGATGAAGAAGATCGCCGGTCGCGACCCGTCGAGCGCGGCACGGCGGTAATAGCCGTTCGAGGCGCCGTCCTGGATTTCGACCGGCACGGCGCGAATCTCGAGCGGCGCCTTGGGTAACGTCAGGAACGCGGCGGGAAGGCGCGAGTCGATGTCGCGGACGTCGCCGTTGAGGTCCGCGATAAGTTGCGCGCGTCCGGCCTCCGTATCGGGATAGAGCTGCCGTGGGTCGTTGTTCAGCGCATCGAGCCGCTCGCCGACGCTGCCCTGGGTATAGCCCTGGCCGCGCAGGATGGTGTCGATCTCCGCGCTGATCTCCGCGACCTGGGCCAGCCCCATTTGGTGAACTTCGTCGGGCGAGAAGTTGGTCGTCGTCGCCTGGCGCAACGCTTCGGCGTAGATGGCGGCGCCGTTCGGGAGGCGCCACGCGCCGTCGCCCGGACGGGTCGTCGGGCGAAGCCGCTCCATTGCCGCGATCTGGCGGTCGAGCGCCGGATAGACCGCCTTGGCGACGATCGCCGTGGCCCGGCCGGCCCAGTCGCCGGCCAGGTTCTTCGCCGCTGCTCGCCGGGCGATCGATTCGACCATCGTGCTTTTGTCGGCCGAAACTTCGCGCAGCTTGCGCATCTGGCCCAGCGTCAGGTCAATCGACCAGCCCGGAGCAAGAAAGCCGCGCGCCGCCTGGGCCCGTTGCTCGGCGGTGTCGTTGTCGAGGGTCGTCGCGAACTGCTGCAGCCGCGAGAGATACGCGTCCGCATCTGCGGCGGTCTCGATCGTGTGCGCGCTGTTGAGGAAGTCGGGTGTCGAGAAATAGGCACCGCCCTGTTGAAAGATTGGATAGGGCCGCTGGGCGCTGTTGATGTTCCACCGTGCCGGCGCGACGGTCGCCGTCTGGAGCGAATAGACGACAACCTCGCGATTGAGCTTGGCCGTATCGGACAAGGTTGGCGCGGCAATCGCATTCAACCTGGCGAGCGCGCGACGATTGCGCGCCAGACTCTTCTGGCGGCTCACCGGCGCAGGATCGGTATCGAGCTTGGCCTTGAGTGCCGCATTCGGCCCCTTGTCCAGACCGAGCGAGGTCGCGAGTTCGGGCGACGTGCGGACCCGTTCCTGGAAGATCTCCTCCAACAACGTATTGAGCTTGGCGTCACCGCTTCCGGGCTTCGCGGCCGCGGCCAGCACCGGGGCTTGGGCGAGCGGGAGAAGCGTGGCGGTTGCGCTGGTAGCGAGGAAGGAGCGTCGGTCCATGATTGTATCCGTGGCTTGGAAAGAGGCCACGATCCTTAGCGACCGAGCTCGCCCGGGCAAATCCGCCGGTCGAACGCTGCGCTACGCTTGCAGACGATATTGCTTCAGCAAATCGTATAGCGTCGGCCGGCTGATCCCGAGCAATTTCGCCGCGCCGGAAATATTGTTGTCGGTCCGGCTCATCGCCTGGCGTATCGCGCGGCGGTCGGCGATTTCGCGCGCCGCCCTGAGGTTGATCAGCTCGGGCCCGTCCTCCCCGGATCCGGGAAGGTCGAGATCGTCAACTCCGATGGTGCGGCTTTCGGCCATGATCACCGCGCGTTTAATGCGGTTTTCGAGCTCGCGGACGTTGCCCGGCCAGGCATAGGCGTCGATTGCGGCGATGGCTTCGGCCGACAGGGCCTGAACCTTCGGATTGAGCTCCCGCGAGAAGCGGTTGACGAAATGTCGCGCGAGCAGCGCGGCGTCGCCGGGCCGCTCGGCGAGCGCCGGGATCTTCACGACGATCTCGGCGAGGCGATAATAAAGATCTTCGCGAAAACGCCCGTCGCCGATCATCGCCTCGAGGTCCTGGTGGGTCGCCGACACGATTCGCGTGTCGACAGCGATCGGCTGGCGCCCGCCGATCCGCTCGATCACCCGCTCCTGGAGGAAGCGAAGCAACTTGACCTGGAGCGGCAGCGGAATGTCGCCGACTTCATCGAGGAACAGGGTGCCGCCCTCGGCGAGTTCGATCTTGCCGACATTGCTCTTCACCGCGCCGGTGAACGCGCCGCGCTCGTAGCCGAACAGCTCGGCCTCGAGCAGGTTCTCGGGGATCGCGGCGCAATTGATGGCGATGAACTCGCCCTTGCGCCCGCTTTTCTCGTGGACCGCGCGCGCGAGCAGTTCCTTGCCGGTTCCCGATGCACCGAGCAGCATGACCGAGACGTCGGCGGAAGCCACCCGCTCGATCGTCTTGGCGACCTTCGTCATTTCTGGCGATGCGGAAATGATTGAACCGAGCACGGCCGCGCCGCCATCGGCTTCGAGCCGGCGGTTTTCCTGCTCGATCTCGTGCAGGTGGAAGGCGCGCGCCACGATCAGGCCGAGATCGTCGATGTCGACCGGCTTCTTGTAGAAATCGTACGCGCCGAGCGAAACGGCCTTGAGCGCGCTTTCGCGCGCGCCGTGCCCTGTCGCGACGATGACCTTGGTATCGGGTTTGATCCGCAGGATCTCCTGCAGCGTTGCAAAGCCCTCCTCGACTCCGTCGGGGTCCGGCGGCAGGCCGAGATCGAGCGTCACGACCGCGGGCTCATGGACCCGCAGCGCCTCGATCGCCTGGGCGCGATCGCCGGCCGCGACGACCCGGTAGCCGTCGTAGGCCCATTTGAGCTGTCGCTGCAGGCCCTCGTCGTCCTCGACGACGAGGAGTACGGGAAGGTCGGATGCGTCGGTCATGCGCGTTTCCTCAAGGGTTCAGCGGCCGGTTCCGCCGCAGGCAGGAAGATGGTGAAGGTGGTGCCTTTGCCGGGATGGCTGTCGACGGCGATGCGGCCGCCCATCGCCGTAATCAGCGAACGGGCTTCGAAGGCGCCGATCCCGAAACCGCCGGGCTTCGACGACGAAAATGGCTGGAATAGCCGGTTGCGGATGAAATCCGAATCCATGCCCACGCCCTTGTCGGCGATGGCGACGGCAACGGTCCCCTCGGTTGCAGTGATGCGGACTGTCACCGGGCTGGCTGGCGAGCAGGCTTCGACCGCGTTCTGCAACAAATGCCCGACCGCCTGCTCGAGCGCCGCCGGGTCGGCTTGCGCCCACAGGCTCGAGTCGCCGAGCAGCTTCAGGTCATGGTCGCCGCGCTTGGCGGCGATCGCGGCGGCGAGGATCGGACGCAAAGGTTGGGGTCCGACCTGCTGGACGCGCGAGCCTGCGCGCGGCGAAAGCCGCGTCAGGAGGTCGTTCATTTTCCCGACCGACGACTTGAGCGTCTCGACCATGTCGGCGCGGAAGTCCGGGTTGTCGGCGTGACGCTCTGCGTTGCGCGCGACCAGCGAAAGCTGACTGACGAGATTCTTCACGTCGTGCAGGATGAAGGCGAAGCGACGGTTGAATTCCTCGAAGCGTTGCGCGTTCGACAGCGCTTCCTGGCCATGCGCCTCCGCCAGCGAGCTCGCCGCCTGGCGCCCGGCGGTGCGGAGCAGGTCGAAATCTTCCCAGTCGAGCGGGCGGCGATAATCGGGGGCGGCAAGCAGCACGATCCCGACCAGCCGGTCATGATGGACGAGAGGAATGCCCGCCCAGACACATTCTTCGTCCAGCATCCATTGGGGGACCTTCCGCGCCCGGTCCGCGGGATGGCCCCAGCCGTGGCGCATCGCGTCGAACTCGATGATCCGTGCCCGGCCCTCAACCTCGGACCAGAAGCGCGCTTCCTCTTCCGAGTCGCCCGGAGGCATCGTCGCGACCGGCCAGTTCCACGACGCCGCCGTAGCGACGGCCCCGCCCGCGTCGCTTGCCAGGAGCAGCCCGCCGGGCGCGTCTACAATGTCCGCGAACGCCTTGAGGATGCGGTCTCCCAACGGCGGTGCATCGGATCCGGACTGGCCCAGCGTGTCAGTGAATCGCAGCCATTCGGTCCGATAGTCGTAGCGGTGCTCGAAAAGATGCTTGGCGAGCTTCACCCGGAGCCAGCCGCGGAGGCGCTGGGACATGGCGAGAAGCGCGGCGGCGGTTGTCATGACCCCGAGAAGGCCGGCGGTGCTCGCCGTCGCCCAATCCCATTCGCTGCGCCGGAAGGCCGTCGCAAGCGTCGCCATCACCGCGAGGTAAATGCAAATGCCGAGCAGCGACAGCGACTGGAAGGTCGCGGCGCGCGACAGCTTGACCTTCAGCGAGCTGTCGCGCCGACCCGACAACGCGAACACCGGCGCGACGAACGCGAGGAACAGGCCGCGGAACGTGTACAGCCCGTCGACTCCGGGCGCGCCGAGATAGGCCACGGTGTGGAGGTTGAGGTCGTAGCCCCACATCAACGTCAGGCCGAGCATGGTGCCGCGGATCCGCAGCCGGCTTTGCGGCGCTGCCTGGCCGTAGATGTTGTGGACGAGGACCAAAGCCCCGGCCGCCATCGTCACCCGCAAGAGTTGGCCGGTCGCCTGGAAATTCTCGACGAGGGCCGGCGTCAGCGGGACGGCTAGGCGCAATAGGCCGAGGACGAGCTGCAGCCCGATGACCAGCGCGACGGCCGCGAAAACCAGCCGAAGGCCCTTCAGCGCGCTGTGCCTGAGACCGCTCGACATGTTGTAGAGCAGCATGACCCAGACGAGGTTGCGCAGCGAACCGGCGATCATCGCCAGCGTATCGGTCGGACCGCGGACCGCGGCGACCGTCGCCCACACAGCGGTCGCGAAGAAGGCGGCAAGTAGCAGGCGGTCCGCCGGGTCGACGCGCGTGCGGAGCCGCCACAAAAGTAGCGACGCGAACAGGCACGCCGCCAGCGCGTAGCTCCAGAAGGAGATCAGGCCCGACACGGCCGTGCCGCTGTCAATTCCGCCGACATGGCGGCGGGTGTCGCTAAATTTTACAAATAAGTGGTGAACGCCGGTCTTTGCGAAGAACGGACCACTAGCCCTTCTTGAGCAGGTCCAGCGCCGCGATGGTCATCGCTTCGGTCGCGGTGGAAATCACCGTGTCCGCCTCTGGCGCCCAGAACGGGCTGTGGAGCGACGGCAGTTTCAGCGTGTCGCCGTTGACCGCATCCCACTTTGCTTTGGGCGTGCCGCCAACCCAGAAAATCAGGCTTTCGACCGACTTGTCGGCCAGCCAATAGCGGCTGAAATCCTCGCCGCCCATCACTGCCGGCGTGCTGATCGCGCGCTCGGGCCCGAAATGCTGCTGGAACAGCTCCAGCGTGCGGGTCGACAATTTCTCCGTATTGAAGGTCGCCGGCGTATATTCCTGCTCACGGATGGTGACCACAGGCATCCGGTCCTCGGGCAAGCCGGTCGCAATCGCCTCGCCGCGAACGATCCGCTGGATGCCGTCGAGCAGCAACTTGCGCACCTCCGGCTTGTAACTCCGGACCGTCAGCTGGAGCTTCGCCTCGTCCGAAATGATGTTGTGCTTGGACCCGCCCTGAAAGCTGCCGACGGTGACCACCGCGGGATCGAGCGGGTTGTTCTCGCGCGCGACCAGGGTCTGCAGCGCGGTGACGATCCGCGAGGCCAGCACGATCGGGTCCTTGGTCGTGTGCGGATAGGCGCCGTGCCCGCCGACGCCCTTCACCAGGATGTCGACGCTGTCGACGTTGGCGAGCGCATAGCCGGGGGTGATTCCGATCACGCCCGCGGGCAGCGTCGCCGCGTCGTGGAATGCGAGGACGTACTGCGGCTTGGGGAACCGCGTGTAGAGCCCGTCGTCGAGCATCGCCTTGGCGCCCTCGCCGGTCTCCTCGCCCGGCTGGAGGATCATCACCAGCGTCCCGGACCATTGGTCCTTCATTGCCGCGAGCCTGCGCGCGGTGCCGATGAACGCCGTCATGTGCGTGTCGTGGCCGCAGGCGTGCATCACGCCCGTCTCGACCCCCGACCGCGCCGTCGCGCGGACTTTCGACGCGAACGGCAGGCCGGTCTGCTCAACCACGGGCAGCGCGTCCATATCGGCACGCAGCATCAGGACCGGCCCTGCGCCGTTCTTCATCACCGCGACGACGCCCGTCTTGCCGACCTTCTCGGTGACCTGGAAGCCGAGCTTCTTCAACTCGGCGGCGAGCTTTGCCGGCGTGCGCACCTCCTGCATGCTGAGCTCGGGGTTGGCGTGCAGGTCTTTGTACAGCTCCATCAGCTGCGGCATGTCGCCGCGGATCGCGTCGGACAAAGCGGCGGCGGAGGCCGGTGAAATCGGCAGGGCCATCGCGGCCGCCAATAGCAGGAATCTGTTCATCAGCGCACTCCTTCGGGCACTAGCTCCATGACATCGGTTTGCGATTCAAAGGCCGGGCTCGGCATCAGCAAGCGCCAGCGATTGGAGCCGATGCGCTCGACATAGCCGGCGACGTCGCGCGTCTCGTCCTGCCCATATTGCCGCGCCTCGCGCTCGTCGCCCAGCACGAGCGTGCCGAGGAACACCTGGCGCATCACGTCGCCCGGAAAGATCAGGCCGACCTGTCGCTGCGAACCGGTGAGCTTGGCGAAGCCCTGGATGTCGCGCTCCTGCTGGATGCGGCAGGCGAAAGCCGGATAGCTGACGTAAGCGAGCATCCCGGGGGACTTGGCGCCGAGCTTGATCACGCGGCAGGCGTAGCTGCCGTTGGGAATCGGGCCGCCGCCGAGCGCTGCGTCCGGCTCGAGGAGCCGCCCCTCGCGGGCGATTTCGGCGCCATGGCCGGCCTTGCGCGCCGAATCGAGCGCGTCGGTGAAGGACTTGCGCCAGTCGCGCAGCCGGGCGCGGTCGTGGTTCGTCGCGACCTGTCGCCAGTCACGATTCCATTCGGGGATCATTCCAGCGGACGAGCGAACCGCGCCGCAGGCGGATAGCAAAAGCAGGGCCGACAGAACCAGCAAGCGCATGGCGGTGAGCCTAGGCGGCAGTCCAGCCGCCGTCCATGCTGAGGTTGGCGCCGGTGATCGACTGCGCCTCGTCCCGGCAAAGGAAGACCGCGAGCGCCCCAACCTCCTCGGGGGTGACGAAGCGCTTGGTCGGCTGGGCGGCGAGCAGAACGTCGTTCATCACCTGCTCACGGGTCATGTTCCGCGCCTTCATCGTGTCCGGGATCTGGTTCTCGACCAAGGGCGTCCAGACATAGCCGGGCGAGATGCAGTTGACGGTCACCCCGTCCCGCGCGGCCTCGAGCGCGACCGTCTTCGTGAAGCCGGCGATGCCGTGCTTGGCGGCAACGTAAGCCGACTTGTTGGGCGAGGCGACGAGGCTGTGCGCGCTCGCGGTGTTGATCACCCGGCCCCAGCCCTTGGCCTTCATCGCGGGCAGCGCGAGGCGCGTGGTGTGGAAGGCGGCCGAAAGGTTGATCGCGACGATCGCGTTCCATTTGTCGACCGGGAAGTCCTCGACTGGCGAGACGTGCTGGATCCCCGCATTGTTGACGAGGATGTCGGGCCCGCCCAGCTCATCGGCGCAGCGCTTCATCATCCGTTCGATTGCTTCCGCGTCGGATAGGTCGGCGCCGTCATGGATCGCGTTCAGCTCCTCGCATTCGCGTTGGATCGCGGCCGGCTCGCCGAAGCCGTTGATCATTAGCTTCGCGCCCTCGGTCGCGAGCGCCTTCGCGATCGCGAGCCCGATGCCGGAAGTGGAACCTGTGACGAGCGCAGTCTTGCCTTGCAGAATCATGGCGCCGGCATTGGCGCGTGCAGCAAGATTTGCAACCGTAGCGCCGGCGAAGCATTGGGCGGCTCAGGGAGAAAGACGATGCGCCTAGGCGACGGCCCCAGCGACAATTTCGAGGATCGCACAGGTTCACCCGGCGGATTCGGCTTCGGCGGTGGGGGGGGCGGAAATATGCTCGGCTGCCTTTTGCCGCTGGTCGCGAGCCGGTTCGGCATCGTCGGGGTTCTCGTCCTCCTGCTGGGCTATTGCGCGCTGACCCAGCTCGGAGGTGGAGGCGGCGGTCTTCTTCCGGGTGGTCAGCAGACGAGCGCGCCGAGCGGTCAGTCGACACTGTCGCCCGAAAATCGCCGGCTCCTCACCGGCGTGCTTGAATCGACCGACAGCGTGTGGGCGCAGCTTTTCGCGAGTTCGGGCGCCCGCTACGTCGAGCCGCGGCTAGTCGCTTACACGCGCGGAACACAGACCGCGTGCGGCATGGGGCAGGCCGCGATGGGCCCCTTCTATTGCCCCAACGACCAGCGAATCTACATCGATCCCACCTTCTTCGACGAGCTCAGCCAGCGCTTTGGCGCCCCCGGCGATTTCGCCCAGGCTTATGTGATCGCGCATGAAGTCGGGCACCACGTGCAAAATCTGGAGGGAACGCTGGAACGGGCGCATTCCGCGCAGGCCCGGTCAAGCGAGGCGGAGGGCAATGCGATCCAGGTCCAGGTCGAGCTGCAGGCTGATTGCTATGCGGGCGTATGGGCCGCCAACGCCAAAGACCCGCAAGGCCGCCCGGCGCTCGAGCCTGGCGACGTCGAGGAAGGCATGCGCGCCGCCGAAGCGATCGGCGACGACATGCTCCAGAAGCAGAGCCAGGGCGTCGTCGTGCCCGAAAGCTTCACGCACGGCAGCTCGGCCCAGCGCATGGCCGCGCTCCGCACCGGCCTGCAGTCGGGCAACCCCGCCGCCTGCCGATTCAACCGCTAAAGCTTCACCAGCATCTTGCCGACGTTCGCGCCTTCGAACAGGCCGAGAAAGGCGTCCAGTGTTTTGTCGAGCCCCTCCACAATCGTTTCGCGCGACTTGACCGCGCCGCTCGCCAGCCACGGCCCCATGTCGCGGTAGAATTCGCCCATCCGCGGAAAATAGTCGAAGACGATGAAGCCCTTCAGGCGGATGCGCATCGCGATCACCCGCATGATGAAGCGGAAGCTCATCGGCGTCGCGTCATTATATCCCTCGATCATTCCGCAGATGGCGAACCGCGCATTCTGCCGGGCGAGAGCGAACGCGGCGTCCAGGTGATCGCCGCCGACATTGTCGAAATAGACATCGATCCCTTCGGGAGCAGCTGCCGCCAGGCCCTTCAGAATCGGACCGGCCTGATAGTCGACCACGCGATCCGCGCCGAGCGAGCGGACGAACTCGCATTTGTCCGGCCCGCCGGCCGAGCCGATCACCATCATGCCCTTCGTCTTGGCGATCTGGACCACGACCGAGCCGACAGCGCCCGCAGCGGCCGAGACGAACACCACGTCGCCCTCCTTCGCCGACGCGGCATCGAGCAGTCCGAAGTAGGCAGTCATCCCGGTCACGCCGAGAACGCCGAGGAATTGTTCGGGCCGAGCGCCAAGGTCGGGCAGCTTGGTCGCCGTGCGGGAGTCGATCACCGCTTCGTCACGCCAGCCGGCCATATGCTGGACGAGGTCGCCGGGGTCGAGACCGTCCGCCCTGCTCTCGACCACTTCGCCGATCGCGCCGCCTTCCATCGGCTCGCCGAGCGCGAAGGGCGGGACGTAGCTTTTCACGTCGTTCATCCGTCCGCGCATGTAGGGATCGACCGAAAGCCAGCGGTTGCGCACGCGGACCTGGCCCTCGCCGACCGGCGGAAGGTCAATCTCCTTCAATGCGAAATCGTCGGCGGTGGGCAGGCCGCTCGGGCGGCTCGTCAAATGCCAGGCGCGGGGCATGGGCGTCTCCTGCTCCCCTCCCTAGCAGCGCGGGGAAGATAGAAAAGGCCCGGCGGCGAGGGGGCGCACCGCCGGGCCGGTCAGCCTCCGCGTCCATGGGAGGCTCAGCCTGCTATCGCCGTCCTAGCGATAGGTGCCCGAGAAGCTCCGATCGAGGACCCGATCGCCCATCTCACCCTGGTCCTCGCGCTCGAACAAGGCGCGCTCGCGGCTCTCGTCGCGCCAGCGCTGTTTCGCCTGCTCGGCATCGACCGCGAGGAGGACGCGATCGCCCTCGACGCTGGCGATGTCGGCGCAGCTCAGCGAATGATGAACGCCGCCCGATTCCGGATCGGACTTGGTCAGGATGATCCGGTCGCCGGCGACGCGGTCGACGGTGCCGACGTGCTGCTCGTCGCTGCCGACCACTTCCATATGCTCGCGAATCCGCCCGAGCAGGCCACGCTTCTGCATGCGCTGCTCGCGCCAGCTGCCGAAATCGTCTTCGAACTGCGACTGCCGCTCGCGGCGATAGTCCTCATAGTCGCGGTCGAGCTCGTCGAGCTGCCGCTGGCGCCACGAATGATAATGGGGGTCGTAATCCCGCGAGCGCGCGGACTCATAGCCGTAGCCGGCCGAGCCGCCCATCATCCGGCTACGGCCCTCAGGATCACGCTCCTGCCACGTATTCCCGGGGCTGTTCGGGATCCATTCCCGATCGATCTGCGAGCGCGAATATCCGCGGCCACGGCTACGCCGCTCCTGCTCGAAATCCTCGGGGCCGAACCCGCCGCGGGCATAGCCGCTCGCGGCAAAGAACTGGGAGCTGTCGCGGTCGCGCCCACGGAAGTCGCCGCCACGGTAGCGGTCGTCGTCGCGGTCGAAGTCGCCGCGACCGAAGAATCCGCCTGAACGGTTTTCGTCGCGGCCGCGTCTCCGGTCTCGGTCGCCCTCGCGGCTCCAGCCGCGCCCGCCTTCGCGTTCGTACATGCGCTGGTCGTCGCGCCGCCGGCGCTCGGCTTCCTCGTCGCCGAACCAGGATGCAATCTCGTCGCCAGCGCGCTCGAAGAAGCCGCGGTCGTCGTCGCGGCCGTAGCGCTCGCCGCGCTCGTGCTGCGCGCCGCGCCAGCGCCCGCGCTCGTCACGCGGTCCTTCCCGCGTGTCGTACCGATCATATGCCATCTCGTCCTCCAAGGGTCTGAAGCAGCCCGCAAAAAGGGCTGGTGGGAACCGCATGGAAAAACGTTTGCAGCCGAATGGCCGTTCCCTCGAAACGGCGATCCGGCGGACCAAATCGATGGGCCGAAGCGCTGCCGGGACAGGTGATTGCAAGGGCCGGTGCGAGCGGCTAGGGAGCCGCTTCCCACGAGCCCGGCGAAGGCCGGGCTGCCGCGGCGGCTGGAGGCGCGGGGCTGTAGCTCAGATGGGAGAGCGCTGCAATCGCACTGCAGAGGTCAGGGGTTCGATTCCCCTCAGCTCCACCAGCCGTCTTTAACCGTCAAACCGAAACGTCAGTCCTCGTGCGGCACGCCGGCCGCCGCGCCGGCCGTGTAGGCGCCGCCGGCGCTTTGCTCGAACCAGAAAGGCTGGCGCTTGCGGCTGCCGCCCGCGACCTGGTCGAGGTTGGCGTCATAGACCACGCCGTTCGCCACCGTATAGCGCACGCTCGCCGTGTTGCGGATGTTCTCGAGCGGGTCGGCGTCGAGGATCACGAGGTCGGCGAGCTTGCCCGGTTCGATCGAGCCCAGGTCCTTGTCGAGTCCCAGCGCCCGCGCCGGATTGACTGTCGCCGTGGCCAGCGCCTGGCGGGGGCTCATCCCGCCAAGCGCAAAGCTCCAGATGTCCCAGTGGGCGCCGAGGCTCTCGCGCTGGCCGTGGGCGCCGATGGACACGGGCACGCCGAGCTCGTTGATGCGCCGGGCCTGCTGCGCGATCGAGATCATATTCTCCTCCTCGGGCGGGATCATGACCCGCCGGCGCGACCGCGCGTCGAGGATCCGCCGCGGCACCCAGCGCGAGAGGATCGGGTCCTCCCAGACGTTGCTGTGCTCGTACCAATATTGCTCGCCGAAGCGCCCGCCGTACGCGACTACCAGCGTCGGCGTGTAGGCGGTGCCCGCCCCGCGCCAGAACTGCAGCACGTCGTCATAGATCCTCGCGACCGGGAGCGAATGCTCGATGGTCGTATGGCCGTCGGCGATCATGGTCATGTTGTGCATGAACAGCGAGCCGCCCTCCGGAACGACCTCGATCTGCAGCTGGCGCGCGGCCTCGATGATCTGCTGGCGCTGCTCGCGGCGCGGCTGGTTGTAGCTCTTTACCGACCAGGCGCCGTTCGCCTTGAGGCGGCGAAGGTGCGACAGCGCATCCTCGAAGCTGTCGATCTGGACCGTGAACGGCGTCGTCGCGCCGTAGAGGATCGTGCCGGTCGAAAAGATGCGCGGACCGACAATCGTCCCCGCCTTCTGCAGCTCCGATGCGGCGAAAATCTCGCTCGTGTCGTTGGACGGGTCGTGGACCGTGGTCACGCCGTAGGCGAGACTCGCGTACAGCACCCAATTCTGCTGCGGGATGACCTCCTCGGTGCCCATCGACCCGTGCCAGTGCGCGTCGATCAGCCCCGGAATGACAGTCTTGCCCGTGGCGTCGATCGTCCGCGTTCCGGCGGGATGCCCGACGGCCGCCGTCGGTCCGACGGCCGCGATCCGGTTGCCGTCGATCAGCACCGTGCCGTTTTCGATCACCTCGTCGCCGCGCATGGTGATGATCCGGGCGTTGGTGATGGCGAGCGCTCCGCTCGGGCGCGCGACGGCTTGGGAAAAGCCGAGCGGGATCCGCGCGGCAGGCGCCGGCTCCTTTGCCGCCGGCGCGAAGGCCGCGGCGAGCGGCAGGTCGCGGCGAAACAGGTCCGGACCCTGGCTCCAGTAAAGGCTTCGGCCGTTGCCCGACCAGTGGATCCAGTCGCCCGCGTCGGTGCTGACGCGAGCCAGCGGGACGGCCTTCGTCTTGGGCGAGATGTCGATCGTCCTGCCGGAGAGCGTGAAGGGCATCACGTAGGCCTGGTAGCGTTCGGTCCAGGCGACGAACTGCTCGTCGGGCGAAATTGCGAAGTCGCTGGCGAACTCGGAAATGATGTGGGTCATCTCGCGCGCGCCGCCGAGTTCGATCGAGCGCAACGACCGTTTGTCCTCTTTCTCAGTGGCGAGGAAGAACAAGCGGTCGTTCGACGCCCCGAACTGAGGCAGCGCGCCGTCCTTGACGATCTTCCTCGGCACGCCGCCGCGCGCGCTGACGACGTAAATGCCGGGGTCGCGGCCCCACAAAGGGGTGGTCAGATAGCCGTCACGCGACTTGCGGTAGGCGATGGTCTGCCCATCGGGCGAGAATGTGGGCTCGAGATAATGGCCGGGTTCCGGGGTGACGTTGCGCCCCGTTCCACCGCTCGCCGGCACGACCTTGACGTGCCCCGCGTCGCGGTCGTTCCAGCTGACGTAGACGATGCTGCGCCCGTCGCGCGACCAGCTCGGGTAGAGCTCGAATTCGTCGGTGGCGCGGGTCAGGCGGCGCGGCTCGCCGCCCGCCGAGTCCTTGATCCACAGGTGGCCGAGCGCCTCGTAGACGAC
>DATEEM010000019.1:0-72664 GCA_035281125.1 Sphingomicrobium sp.
TTCCGACCACGGCGCGGGCCGCCGGGACGAAGCTCCCGGACTGGGCGAGGACGGCGATCAGCGCCGCCTGGCGCAGGAAGGTGGACTTGCCGCCCATGTTCGGGCCGGTGATCAGCCACAGCCGGTCGGCGGGCCCGAGCGAGAGGTCGTTGGCGACGAACCTCTCGTTCGTGGCCTGGAGCGCCGACTCGACGACCGGGTGGCGTCCCGCCGCGACCTCGAGGCATGGCTCGTCGACGATTCGCGGCAGCGTCCAGCCGCCTTCGGCCGCGCGCTGCGCGTGGCTGGCGGCGACGTCGATCCGGGCGATCGCTTCGGCGGTCGCCGTGATGGCGGCGGCGGTGGCGACCGCGAGCCCGGTGAGTTCTTCGGCATGCGCCGCTTCGGCGGCGAGCGCGTGGGCCGCAGCTTCGACCACCCGGCTCGCCTCCGCGTGGAGCTCGGGCGAGTTGAATCGCACGACCCCCGCGAGCGTCTGGCGATGGGTGAAGCCGCTGTCCGGCCCCATCAGCGAATCGGCGTGCCGCGCCGAGACTTCGACGTGATAGCCGAGGACCGAATTGTGCCGGATCTTGAGCGAGCCGATGCCCGTCGACTCGCGGTACCGCGCTTCCAGCGCCGCAATCGCCCGGCGTCCGTTTGAGGCCGCATCGCGCAGCGCGTCGAGGGCAGCATCATAGCCGCCGGCGATATAGCCGCCCTTGGACGAGTCGATCGGCGGCGAGTCGACGAGCGCCGAGGCCAGCTTGTCGATCAGCGCGGCGTGACCGGCCAGGCGCGGGAGCAGGCTGTCGAGCAGCGCCGGCCGCTCGGCCTCGCCTTCGAGCTCCTGGCGCAGCCCGGCGGCCGCGGCGAGCCCGTCGCGGAGCAAGGCGAGGTCGCGCGGACTTCCCCGCCCCGCAGCGAGCCGCGCGAGCGCGCGCGCGAAATCGGGCATGCTTTTCAGCCGCTCGCGGACCCGGCCGCGGCGAAGCGTATCGTCATGCAGCCAGGCAACCAGCGCCAGGCGCGACTCGATCGCCGACCGGTTGGTCAGCGGCGCGGAAATATCCTCCGCGAGCAGGCGGCGCCCGGCAGCGCTTTGGCACCGGTCGATTTCGCCGAGTAGGCTGCCGGCGACTGCGCCCGAGACGGAGCGTGTGAGCTCGAGGCTTTCGCGCGACGCGGCGTCGATCGCCATGTGATCGGATCGCGCGATTCGCCGCGGCGCATCGAGCAGGACTCCGGCGCCTCGCTGGGTCGCGTCGAGATAGGTCAAAAGCGCGCCTGCCGCGGCGAGCTCGGCACGCGACGGAGCTCCCAGGCCGTCCAGCGTGGCGAGGCCGAATCGAGCCTTGAGCGCCGTCTCGCCGGCGCGGCTGTCGAAGCCGCCTTTCCCCGCCGAAGTGCGAATGCCCGGAATGGCGCCGTCGGCAATGGCTTCGGAGGGCGACAGGCGGGCCAGCTCGGCGGCGAGGTCGCCCGGGCCGCACGCGATCAGCTCGAACCGGCCGGTCGAAATGTCGGCCGCGGCGATCGCCCATTCGTCCCCGGCCCGGCCGACCGCTGCGAGCCAGTTCGCCGAGGCGGATTCGAGCAACGTCTCCTCGGTCAGCGTGCCGGGTGTGACCAGCCGGATGATTGCCCGTTCGACGAGCGCTTTCGAGCCGCGCGCCTTCCGCGCTTCCGCGGGGCTTTCGGTCTGCTCCGCGATCGCCACGCGGTGCCCGGCCCGGATCAGCCGCGCGAGGTAGGATTCGGCCGAATGGACCGGGACGCCGCACATCGGGATCGGCTCGCCCGCATCGGCGCCGCGCTTGGTCAGCGCGATGTCGAGGCAAGCCGACGCGACCTTGGCATCGTCGAAGAACAGTTCGAAGAAATCGCCCATCCGGTAGAACAGGAGCGCGTCGCCGGCCTCTTCCTTGAGGCGAAGGTATTGCGCCATCATCGGAGTCGGGGCGTCGGCGCGGGCCATTGACTGGAGGTAGCTCGATTCTCCGTCCTCGTCATTCCCGCGCAAGCGGGAATCCCGCTTTTCTCTCATGCGCCCAGGCAAGGCACCGGGGCCCCCGCTTTCGCGGGGGTGACGCATGGGTTAAGGCCGCCGCTCATGTCCGAAAGCAACGTCAAATATACCGACGCCGAAGCGCTCGAGTTCCACGCGCGCGGCCGCGCGGGCAAGATCGAAATCATCGCCACCAAGCCGATGGCGACCCAGCGCGACCTCGCGCTTGCCTATTCGCCCGGGGTCGCCGTCCCGGTGCGCGCGATCGCCGAGAGTCCCGGTTGCGCCTACGACTATACGGCCAAGGGCAATCTCGTCGCCGTCATCTCCAACGGCACGGCGATCCTCGGGCTCGGCAATCTCGGCGCGCTGGCCGCGAAGCCGGTGATGGAAGGCAAGGCAGTGCTGTTCAAGCGCTTCGCCGATGTCGACGCCATCGACATCGAGGTGAAGACCGAGGACGCCCAGAAGTTCATCGCCGCCGTCGAGCTGCTCGAGCCGACCTTCGGTGGGATCAATCTTGAGGACATCGCCGCGCCGGACTGTTTCGTGATCGAGCAGACGCTGAAGGAGCGGATGAACATCCCGGTGTTCCATGACGACCAGCACGGCACGGCGATCATCAGCGCGGCCGGGCTGATCAACGCCTGCCATCTCACCGGACGCAAGCTGTCGGACGTGCGGGTGGTCGTGAACGGCGCGGGCGCCGCCGCGATCGCCTGCACCGAGCTTATCAAGGCGATGGGCGTGCGCGGCGACCTGGTGATCATGTGCGACCGCAAGGGCGTCATCCACAAGGATCGAAGCGACCTCGATCAATGGAAATCGGCGCATGCCGTAGACACCGATCGGCGCACGCTGGCCGAAGCGATCGATGGCGCCGACGTGTTCCTCGGGCTGTCCGCCGCGAACGTCGTGACCAAGGACATGGTCAAGTCCATGGCGCGGGACCCGATCATCTTCGCCATGGCCAACCCTGATCCCGAGATCCGGCCGGAGGACGCCAAGGCGGTGCGGCCGGATGCGATCCTCGCGACCGGGCGTTCGGACTATCCGAACCAGGTCAACAACGTCCTTGGATTCCCCTTCATTTTCCGCGGCGCCCTCGACGTGCGCGCGACGGCCATCAACGACGAGATGAAGATCGCCGCCGCCGAGGCGCTCGCCGAGCTCGCCCGCGAGCCGGTGCCGGAGGAAGTGGCGGCGGCCTATGGCGGCCGCGCGCACAGTTTCGGCCGCGACTATATCATTCCGGCGCCGTTCGACCCGCGACTTATGGAAGTGGTCGCCTCTGCCGTCGCCGAAGCGGCCGCGCGGACGGGCGTCGCGCAGAAGCCGATCACCGACATCGACGGCTATCGTCTCCGCCTCCGCGCCCGGCTCAACCCGACCGTCGCAGTGATGGGCCTCGCCTACGAAGGCGCCCGCGCCAATCCCAAGCGCGTTCTGTTTGCCGAGGGCGAGGAGCCGAACGTCCTTCGCGCGGCAATCGCCTTCAAGGAAGGCGGCTTCGGGACTCCGGTGCTGGTCGGGCGCGAAAACGTCTACGACAAGCTCAAGGAAATCGGCGTCGAGGATCCGAAATCCTACGAGGTTCTTAACAGCCGCAACTCCCCGCTGGTCGGACGTGCCGTCGACTATATCTATGCCAAGCACCAGCGCCACGGCCTGCTGCGCCGCGAGATCGAGCGCATGGTCAACCAGGACCGCAATTATTTCACCGCGGCGATGCTCGCGCTAGGCGAAGCTGACGCGATGATTACCGGGACGACGCGGCCCTTCAGCCAGTCGCTGAGGCAGGTGCGGACGGTGATCGACGACGAGCCCGACGCGACGCCGTTCGGGATCAACGTCATCGTCGGCCGCTCGCACACCGTGCTGATCGCCGACACCGCAGTGACCGAGCGGCCGACCGCCGAACAATATGCGGCGATCGCGATGCGCTCATCGGCGTTCGCCCGCCGCATGGGGCTGGAGCCGCGGGTCGCCTTCGTCAGCTATACGACCTTCGGCAATCCGCCCGGCGTCCATATCGAAGAGCTGCGCGGGGCGGTGAAGCTGCTCGACGGCTTCAACGTCGACTTCGAATATGAGGGCGAAATGGCGCCGGACGTGGCGCTCAACCATGGGATGCAGGCGCGCTACTATCCGTTCAGCCGCCTTTCCGGCGCCGCCAATATCCTGGTCATGCCCGGCCTTCAGTCGGCCAACCTGTCGGCGAAGCTGCTGCGGGAGCTGGGCGGCGAGAGCGTGCTCGGGCCCTACATCCTCGGGCTGCAGCTGCCGGTGCAGATCGCGCCCATGACGGCGACCGCTTCGGACCTGGTGATGCTGGCCGTGCTCGCCGCCGGCGATGCCCATTCGCGCCAGCGTCGCGCGAAGGCTAAATCCGCTCGACGCTAGAGATCGGGTCGGCCTCGCGCAGGGCGGCGATGATGCTGTGCAGGTGCGCGAGGTCGTGAACCTCGACGTCGAGGTGGAAGGTCTGGAAGCTGCCGTCGCGGTGCACGAGCTGAAGGTTGATGATGTTCGCGTGCTTCGCGCCGAGGATGCCCGACATGGTTCCCAGAGCCCCAGGGATGTCGCGCAGGATGACCCCGAGCCGGGCGGAGCCGCCGTCCGAGCCTTCGCCCCATGCGAGGTCGAGCCAGTCGGCGTCGATCCCGCTCGCCAGCGTGTCGCAGCCGATCACGTGCACCTCGATCTCTTCGTCCTCGCGGCGTAGCCCGACGATCCGGTCACCCGGAATCGGATGGCAGCAAGTCGCGAGATGATAAGCGACGCCGGGCGTCAGTCCCTTGATCGAAATCGCCTTGCGCTGGCCGAGCGGCCGCGGGGAGACGTCGCCGCCGGCTGAGCCCGGCATCAAAGCCTCCATCAGCAATTCGTCGCTGACGCGCTTGCGCGCGATCGCGATCATGAGCTCGTCGTCATTCTCGACCTTGAGTCGTTTCAGCGCGCGCTTGAGCGCGTCCTTGTCGAGCTCGGCGGGAAGGCGGGCGACGATCTCGTCATAGATTTTCCGGCCGAGCTCGATCGTTTCCTCGCGTTCCTTGTGGCGGACGAAGCGGCGCACGCCGGCGCGCGCCTTGCCGGTCGCGACGAAGCGCAGCCAACTCGGCTGGGGATGCTGGGCCTCCGACGTCAGGATTTCCACCTGGTCGCCGTTTTCCAGCATGGTGCGCAGCGGGACCACCCGCCCGTTGACCTTGGCACCGACCGTTCGATCGCCGAGCCCGGTGTGCACCGCGTAGGCGAAATCGACCGGGGTCGCGCCCTTGGGCAGCTGGATCAGCTCGCCTTTCGGAGTGAAGGCGAAGATCCGGTCCTGGTACATCGCCATGCGGGTGTGCTCGAGCAGCTCCTCCGGACTCTCCGCATGGTCGAGGATCTCGACCAGGTCGTCGACCCAGGGAACGTGCAGGTCCGCGGCCGGCTTGCCCTCCTTGTAGGCCCAATGGGCGGCGAGCCCGCGCTCGGCCTGTTCATGCATGGCGCGGTCGCGAATCTGGATCTCGATCCGCATCTTCGAATCGTGGATCACGGACGTGTGCAGCGAGCGGTAGCCGTTGCGCTTGGGGGTCGAGATATAGTCCTTGAAACGGCCCGGGACCATCGGCCAGCGGCTGTGGATCAGGCCGAGCGCGCGATAGCATTCGGGCGTGTCCTTGACGATCACCCGGAAGGCCATGACGTCCGACAATTGCTCGAAGCTGATGTGCCGCTCGGCCATCTTGCGCCAGATCGAGAAGGGATGCTTCTGGCGCCCGGTGACTTCCGCCTCGAGGCCATTGTCGGCAAGGTACAGCTGGAGGCCGAGGCCGATCTTGTTGACGAGGTCGCCGCCCTGCTCCTCGAGCTGCTTGAGACGCCGGGTGATCGACGCATAAGCGTCGGGCTCGAGCTCGCGGAAGGCCAGCGTCTGCATCTCGTTCATCATCTCGTACATGCCGATCCGCTCGGCGAGCGGCGCGTAGATTTCCATCGTCTCGCGCGCGATGCGGCGGCGCTTCTCCTCGCTGGGGATGTGATGGAGCGTGCGCATGTTGTGCAGCCGGTCGGCCAGCTTGACGAGAAGGACGCGAATGTCGTCGCTCAGCGCCAGCAGGAACTTGCGGAGGTTCTCCGCGGCGCGCTCGTTTTCCGATTGCGCCTCGATCTTGCTGAGTTTGGTGACGCCGTCCACCAGCCGGGCGATGTCCGGCCCGAACAATTTCTCGACCTCTTCCGGGGTCGCGACCGTGTCCTCGATCGTGTCGTGGAGGATCGCGGTGACGATCGTCTGGTCGTCGAGCTTGAGGTCGGTGAGAATCCCGGCGACCTCGATGGGATGGCTGAAATAGGGGTCGCCCGAGGCGCGCTTCTGCGCCCCGTGCGCCTTCATCGAGAAGACGTAGGCGCGGTTGATCAGCCCCTCGTCCGCGTCCGGATCGTAGGAGCGGACCTTCTCGATCAGCTCATACTGCCTCAACACCCGACTAAGATGGGGGGAGCCGGCGCTTTTGTGCAAGCGCGAAAGAAAGGGAGGCCGCGGCAGGGGAGGGAAGCCGCCGCGGCCTCGGGGAGATTATTGCGCGGCGAGGGCGGGCGCCGGAACCGCTTTCGCGGCCGAATTGCACTTGTCGAGCTCGGTCGGGCCGAACGCGCGTCCGTCCACCACGAAGCTCTCGATCCGGCCGGCGCGCTTGGCGAGGGCTTGGCACAGCACCGCTGGGCGGCTTTCGTCGGTCGCCCCCTGGCAGGCCGCCGGGCCGCAGGTCCAGACGATATCGCGCGCAATGAAGCGCTCGTTCGTCGGCACGACCGGCTTTGCAGAATAGGTCGCCGCGGCCGCGGCGGAACAGGTGAGCGCGACGGCGGACAATGCGAACAGGGGACGGAGCATCGCGGACCTCGTATTTTCGTTGCGATTAGAAACTGAATAAGATAGCCAGTTTCATCTTGCAACTATTTTTTGCAGGCCGCTTGTGCTTTCATTCGAGTCGCGGAGAGGGAGGTAGCCAAGTTGCCGGCGGATCGCGTGACGTCCGGAATCGATGCGTTCAAGGAAGCGGCGCTGTCCTGCCCGATTCCCTCGGCGGTCGAGCTGATCGGCGAGAAATGGGCTTTCCTCATCCTGCGCGGCGCGCTCAACGGGCTCGAGCATTTCGAGGAGTTCCAGGCGGGGCTCGACATTGCCCGCAACATCCTTTCGGACCGGCTGGCCAAGCTCGTCGCGGGCGGCATCCTCGAGCGCACGCCCGACCCGTCGGACCGGCGGAAGGTGACCTATTCGCTGACTGCCAAGGGCGAAGGATTGCTGCCCGCGGTGCTGGCGCTTCGCCAGTGGGGTGAGGAGTGGGGCTACGGTCGCCCGAGCGTGGTTCTCGCCGACCGCCGCGACGGCAAGCCGGTGCGCAAGATCGGCGTCCTCGCCCACGACGGGCGCGAGCTGAAACTTGACGACCTGACGTGGGTCACCCGCGACGGCGAGCGCATTTCGGTCGCGACCGCGCTGAAGACCGCCGCGGAATAGGGGCGCTGCCTGGCGTTCGCCGCGACAGCCTAAGTGAGGTTACTCGTAATCGCCGCCGGAGGGGGTCGGCCGCGGCGGAGCTGCCGCGGTCAGGCGCAGGGCCTCGGCCGCATCGCTCAGCGAAGCCAGCTCCTCGGTTTCGTCCTCCTCGTCGATCCGCACCTTCTGCAGGTTGGTGATGATCGCTTCCTCGAGGTCCTGCGGGCGGATCGTCTCCTCGGCGATCTCGCGCAGCGCGACGACCGGATTCTTGTCGCGGTCGCGGTCGATGGTGAGGTCGGCGCCGCCGGAGACCTGGCGGGCGCGCTGCGCGGCGAACAGGACGAGATCGAACCGGTTCGGAACCTTGTCTACGCAATCTTCAACGGTAACGCGCGCCATTCGCCGCCTCGCAATGCCAAGTCTATGAAATCGGGGAGGCCGGCGACTTAGGAAGGCCCCGCGGCAATGTCAATGAAATCGGCCCGCGCCGGCGCCCTTGCCTTGCGGCGGATCGAAGGTCAGACGAAGGCATGGCCGATGCTCGGACCATGGCGAGAATTTTAACGGTCGACGGCAACCGGCTCACCTTCCTGCCCGAGGGCGCGCACCGGCTGGACGCACTGATGCGCCTGATCGACGGCGCCCGGCGCTCGCTCCGCCTGGTCTATTATATCTACACCGGCGACGGCACCGGCGACCGGGTTCGCGACGCGCTGCTGCGCGCGCTCGACCGGGGCGTCGCCGTGTCGCTGCTGATCGACGGGTTCGGCAGCGGCCGAACCAATGAGAATTATTTCCGCGAGCTCCACGATCGCGGCGCGACCTTCTGCCGGTTCAACCCGTCCTTCGGTCGGCGCTATGTCCTACGGAACCACCAGAAGATGGCGCTTGCGGACGGAGAAACCGATTCCGCGAAGATCCTGATCGGCGGCTTCAATATCGAGGACAGCTATTTCGGCACGACCGAGGAGGGCGCATGGCGCGATGTCGGCCTGCTGATCGAAGGCGCGGCGGCGGCACGCGTCGTTCCCTATTACGACGCGCTGATGCGCTGGGCGCTCAATCCCCGCTCGCGCCTCAAGGCGTTGCGCGCGGTGGTCCGCGACCACAGCGAGCATCGCGGCCCCCTGCAGTGGCTGTTCGGCGGCCCGATGCAGCTTAAGTCGCCGTGGGCGCTGGCGACGCTGCGCGACCTTACGGCGGCGAACGACCTGCAGATGATCGTGGCTTATTTCGCACCGATGGGCGGCATCCTCGAACGGATCGGTTCGGTCGCCGCGCGCGGGCGGGCGCGGCTGATCATCCCGGCCAAATCCGACAACCCGCCGACCATCGATGCGGCGCGGAGCACCTACGCCCGTCTGTTCCGGAGCGGCGTCCAGATTTACGAATATCAGCCGACCAAGCTTCATTCGAAGCTGCTGGTGATGGACGACGTTGTCCACATCGGCTCGTCCAATTTCGACCTGCGGAGCCTCTACCTAAACCTCGAGATGATGCTGCGCGTCGCCGACCCCGACTTCGCCCTCATGATGCGGAACTATTTCGAGCAGGAGGTCGAAAGCAGCCTCGAGATCAGCCCCGCCTTCCACAAGCAGCGCGCGACCTGGGTTCAGCGGCTCAAATGGCGAATTGCCTGGTTCCTGGTTACGTCGCTGGACTATACCGTGACCCGCCGGCTGGCGATGCGGGTGCCCTGATCATTCGGAGTCGCGCCACGCCCAGAACAGGGTTGCGGGCGGCACGTTGACCCATTCGAAGCCGCGCTCGATGCGGTCGAAATGCGGTTCGATGAAATCCCGAACCTTGGGGCTGAACTGGTAGACGAGGAAGGCGCCGCCGGGGCGGATGACCTTCGCCGTCGCCGTCGCAATCGCCTCGCCCACGCCGGGAGGGAGAGTGGAGAAAGGCAGGCCGGACAGGACATAGTCGGCCTGTCCGAGCCCGCGGTCGGCAAGGATCTTCTCGACGTCGGCCGCGGATCCGGTGACGGCGACGAGGCGCGGATCGTCGATCGATTCCTTCAAATAGTTCGTGAAATCGGGATTGGTGTCGATCGTCACGAGCGTCGCGTCCTCGCCCAGCATCTCGAGAACCGGGCGGGTGAAGGTTCCGACGCCCGGACCATATTCGACGAACAGGCGCGTATTCCCCCAGTCGACCCGGCGCAGCATCTTCTCGATCAGCACTCGGCTCGACGGAATCACCGATCCGACCATCACCGGGTTCTTCAGGAAGCCGCGCAGGAACTGCCACTGCGGGTTCACCCCGCGCCGGTCGCGGCGTTTGGCCAGGCGCTTGGGACCCTTGAGCGTTCGCGCGGTCGAAGTGGGCATGTCGGAATTTCCTCTGGGCAAGGGCGGGAGCGTTGGCAAATGGATCGGCGGTTGGCAAGATCGACGCGGCGCAAACCGCGACGAGAAGATTGCCCGCCCGGACGGGTTATTCGGGCTTTCCGCCATCCCTCGGCCGCAGCATTCCCGGGAGCACGAAGCCGATCCCGCCCATCGGCCTGACCGCGTCGCTCTTCAGCGTCTCGCGGATCCGGTCATATTCCTCGAGCATCTCCGGCGTGACCGACGCGCGCGTCTCGGTAAGCGCGGCCTCGAAGTCCGCCATCGTCACCTTGCCGGTGTCGATGCCCCGCCGAAGCGCCGTCAGCCCGGCGCGGCGGACAAGGTCCTCGAGGTCGGCGCCGGTGAACCGATCGGTGCGTCGGGCGAGCGATTCCAGGTCGACGTCGTCGGCAAGCGGCATCCCGTTGGTGTGGATCGCGAGGATTCGCCGCCGGCCGGCGGTGTCGGGCGTGCCGACATAGATCAGCTCGTCGAAGCGGCCGGGGCGCAGCAGTGCCGGATCGACCAGGGTCGGCCGGTTGGTCGCGCCGATGACCACTACGTTCTGCATCTCCTCGAGCCCGTCCATTTCCGACAGGATCGTGTTGACGACCCGTTCGGTGACTTGCGGCTCGCCGAGCCCGCCGCCGCGCGCCGGGACCAGGCTGTCGATCTCGTCGATGAAGATGATCGTCGGGGCGACCTGCCTTGCCCGGGCGAACAGGCGGGCGATCTGCTGCTCGCTCTCGCCGTACCACTTGCTGAGCAGGTCGGACGACTTGGTGGCGATGAAATTCGCCTCGCTTTCGCGCGCCGCGGCCTTGGCCAGCAGCGTCTTGCCGGTCCCCGGCGGGCCGTACAGCAGGAATCCCTTCGCCGGCCTTATGCCGAGGCGGCGAAACGCCTCCGGGTGCTTCAACGGCAGCTCGACGCCTTCCCGGAGCCGGTCGCGGGCCTCGTCGAGCCCGCCGATGTCGTCCCAGCCGACCTGCGGCGCTTCGACCATCACCTCGCGCATCGCCGAGGGCTGGACGCGCTTCAGGGCATTGTCGAAGTCGCGCACCTCGACCGACAGCGAATCGAGGACCTCGGTGGGGATCGACTCCTCGGCGAGATTGATCCGCGGCATGATCCGCCGGACCGCTTCCAGCGCGGCCTCGCGGGTCAGCGCGGCGAGGTCGGCGCCGACGAAGCCGTAGGTGCGCCGCGCGAGCTGATCGAGGTTGACGTCGGGGGACAGCGGCATGCCCCGGGTATGGATTCCCAGAATTTCGCGGCGGCCGGGCTCGTCGGGGACGCCGACGATGATCTCGCGGTCGAACCGCCCGGGCCGGCGCAGCGCCTCGTCGAGCGCCTCGGGCCGGTTAGTCGCCGCGATGACGACCAGATTCTGCCTCGGCTCGAGGCCGTCAAGCAGGGTGAGGAGTTGGGCGACCAGTCGCTTCTCGGCCTCGCCCGTCACTTGCCCCCGCTTCGGGGCGATCGAATCGATCTCGTCGATGAAGATGATCGACGGCGCCGCCTGCGCGGCCTGCTCGAACAGCTCGCGCAGCCGGCGCTCGCTTTCGCCATAGGCCGAGCCCATCACCTCGGGGCCATTGATGTGGAAAAAATGCGCCGAGCTTTCGTTCGCGACGGCGCGGGCAAGCATGGTCTTGCCGGTCCCGGGCGGGCCGTGCAGCAGCACGCCCTTGGGCGGATCCACGCCGAGCCGCTGGAACAGCTCGGGATGGCGCAACGGCAGTTCGACCATCTCGCGCAGGGCGTCGATCGTGTCGCGCATCCCGCCGAGGTCGTCGTAGGTCACGTCGGCGCGGCGCTCGCCATCGCGCTCGGTGAACTCGGGCAGAAGCTCGACGACGGTCTTGGGGTCGATTTGGACGATGCCCTTCGGCGCCGCGCTGACGACCATCAAACGAATTTCCTGGAGCGCGAACGCGGGGGCGTTGAGCAGCTGGCGGATATTGTCTGGAAGCTCCGCATTGACCCGCTGGTGACCGGTCGCGGCCACGACGTCGCCTTCGATGAATGGGCGTCCGGCGAAGGTCCGCTTCAAGGCCTCGGCCGATCCCTGGAGCCGCACATTGTTCTGCGCGGGAGCAAAGACGACCCGGGTCGCGGGCTTCGGTTGCGCCTTGCGGACCTGGACGAAGTCGGCTGACCCGACCCGGGCGTTCGTCCGTTGCAGGCCGTCCAGCCGAATGATCTCGAGCGCCTCGTCTTCCTCGTAAGGACGAAGGACGCGGGCGGTCGTCGTCCGCTTGCCTTCGATCTCGATGATGTCGCCTTCCTTCAGGCCCAGGGCCTGCATCACGTGCTGGGGGATCCGGGCGAAGCCGCTGCCGAGGTCGCCGGGAGCCAGGTTCGCGACCTGGAGCCGGCGCGTCGACGGCCGTTCCAGCGTATCGGTCTCAGGCATTCATCCTTCCTCTCGCTCACGCCTCCGTCCCTCAAACTGGCACGCGGGCGTTCTAGTTCAAAATTTGATCGCTCCGGCGATCTTTCGGAGCGGGCCGCGCGGAAGCAGCCGGTGGCCCTGTGCCGACAATTTGTTGAGCAGCCCCGGGACGACCACTGCGCGATTGCGGTCAAGCCCCTGAAGCCCTGCGCGTACCACCGGTGCAGCCTGCGCCGTGACGAACGCGGGAAGCGACTTTCCGAAGCCGGCGACCTCGCCGAACTCCGTCGCGGTCGGCCCCGGACAGAGCGCCGAGACCTTGACTCCGTGCGGCTTCAGCTCCTCGTGTAGCGCCTCGGTCAGCGACAGCACATAGGCTTTGGTCGCGAAATAGACCGCCATTCCAGGCCCGGGCTGAAAGGCGGCCGTCGAAGCGACGTTGAGGATCGCGCCAGCGCGCCGATCGGCCATTTGCGCGGCGACTGCGCGGCACAGGTCGGTCAGCGCCGCGATGTTGACGTCGATCATCTGGCCCAGGCGGCCGGGGTCCTGCCGGACGAAGCGCCCCGTGAGGCCGAAGCCGGCATTGTTGACCAGCAATTCGACCTGCTCGCCGGCGGCCGCGACGTCGTCCAGCAGCCGCGCCACGGAACCGCGCTCGGCCAGGTCGATGGCGACGGCCCGGGCGTTGCCGAGCTCGGCCCCGAGCGCTTCGAGTCGGTCCTTGCGCCGGGCCGCAAGGACCAGCCGGTGGCCGCGCCGGGAGAGCTGGCGGGCAAACTCGACCCCAAGCCCGGCCGACGCGCCGGTGATCAGCGCGACCGCGGTCACTCGCCGGCTTTCGAAACCTTTGCACTGAGGATTCGCCCGGGTTCGCTTGGCGGCTCGCCCTCGGGGAGCGCGTCGACATGCTCCATCCCGCTCTCGACCTCGCCCCACACCGTATACTGGCCGTCGAGGAAGGTCGCGTCGTCGAAGCAGATGAAGAACTGGCTGTTGGCCGTGTCCGGCTGCGGCTTGCGCGCCATCGACACCGTCCCGCGGACGTGCGGCGCGCTGCTGAACTCGGCCTTGAGGTCGGGCAGGTGCGATCCGCTCATGCCGGTGCCGGTCGGATCGCCGCCTTGGGCCATGAACCCAGGAATGACGCGATGGAAGGCCACGCCGTCATAGAAGCCCGAATCGGCAAGGTCGGTGATCCGCTGGACGTGGTTGGGAGCCAGGTCGGGCCGAAGCTTGATGACCACGTCGCCTCCGGTCGAAAGGCTCAGGGTAAGGCGGTCGGCATCGGCCATCGTCAGCTCCGGATCAAGGGATCGAGGCAGGGCGATTTAGGTGCTCGCGCCGCCTTGCGCCAGAGCGGGGCCGCCAATAGGAGGACGCGAGGGTCCAGCAAAAGGGGTGACGCAATGAGCGAGAGCGAGCCCATCGCCGCCGCGCCCCCTGCCGATTCGACGCTTGATGAGGAGGACCGGCTGCGGCCGGAATTCGTCGACCGGGTCCTCGATGCGGTCGAAGCCGGCGACGACGAGACCGCGCGCGAGCTGGTCAAGCCGCTTCACCCGGCGGACGTCGCCGACCTGATCGAGCTGGCCGCTCGCGACGAGCGCGAGGGCCTGGTCAAGGCGCTGGCCGAGGTCGTCGGGCCCGACGTGCTGGCCGAGATGAACGATTATGTCCGCGAGAGCCTGCTCGACGAGATGGAGCCGCAGCAGGTCGCGGACATCGCGGGCCAGCTCGACACCGACGATGCCGTCGCGCTGATCGAGGACCTCGACGCCGACGAGCAGCAGGCGATCCTCGAGAAGATGGAGCCGGACGATCGCGCCGCGGTCGAGGAGGCCCTGAGCTATCCCGAGGAGACGGCGGGCCGGCTCATGCAGCGCGACATTTGCGCGGTGCCCGAGCATTGGAACGTCGGCCAGGTGATCGACTATCTTCGTTCGACCCCGGACCTGCCCGACGACTTCTGGGAAGTATTCGTCGTCAATCCGGCGCATCATCCGGTTGGCACGTGCAAGCTTTCGCTGATCCTGCGCACGCCGCGCACCACGCCGGTCAGCGAAATCATGCAGCGCGAGCAGACCCTGATCTCGGTCGACATGGACCAGGAAGACGTCGCCCTGCGCTTCCAGAAATATGCGCTCGTATCGGCCGCCGTGGTCGACGCCGAGGGCCGCCTGGTCGGCATGATTACCGTCGACGACGTCGTCCACATCATCCAGGAGGAGGCCGGCGAGGACGTGCTGTTGCTGTCGGGCGTCGGCGAGGAAGGTGACATCAACGAGCCGGTGACCGAAAGCTACCGCTCCCGGGTCCGCTGGCTCGTCGCCAATCTGCTGACGGCGCTGGTCGCGGCCTTCGTCATCCGCCAGTTTGAGCATTCGATCGAGCGGCTTGCGATCCTCGCGGTGCTGATGCCGATCGTCGCCGGGGTCGGCGGCAACGCGGGCACGCAGACCCTCGCTGTCACCGTCCGCGCCATCGCCACCAACCAACTTACCGGCTCGAATCGCTGGCGCGCCGTCGGCCGCGAAATCCGGGTCGCACTGCTCAACGGCCTGACCATAGCCGTCCTCATTGGCGTCGGAGTGACTTTGGTCCTTGGCAGTCCTTCGCTCGGCGCGGTCATCGCTGCGGCGATGCTGATCAACATCATCGTCGCGGGGCTCGCTGGAGTGCTCGTTCCGCTGTCGCTCGAGCGCGCCGGGGCGGACCCGGCCGTCGCCAGCAGCGTGTTCGTCACCATGGTCACCGATTCAATGGGCTTCCTAGCCTTCCTCGGCCTTGCGACGGCGGTCGGGCTGGTTCGCTAAGCCATTGCAAATCATGGAACAGTTGGGCATCGCCAAGGCGTGCCGAAGCTGCATTTGACGAAGGTCGCCTTCGCCTGCCGCGACCTGGCGATGCTCCAGGAACGGGTGTCGCGACGGGCGGTCGGGGGCGAGTTGCGGATCGTGACCCGGATGCGGCCGAAGCGCGCGGACGCGCTGGTCGGAGGCAATCTCTATTGGATCGTCAAGCACCGGTTGATCGCCGCCGTGGAAATCCTGCGATTCGAGGATCGCGAGGACGGGCGGATCGACATCGTTTGCGCGGCCGAGCTGAAAACCGTGGCGCCGCTTCCGTGCCGCGCGCACCAGGGTTGGCGCTATCTCGACGGCGCCGATGCCCCGTCGGCCGACGGCGACAAATCCGGCGTGGCGGAACTGCCGCCGCAGCTCTACGGCCGGCTCGTCGCGCTGGCACTGGTCTAGTCCAGTTCGCGGCGCTATCGGTCGGCCACCAACTCAACACGGAGGCCAAGCATGACCACCTCGTCGCAGATCGATTCGAAAGTCGCCGAGCGGGCCATGCTCAAGCATTCCTTTTACCAGGCCTGGACCGAGGGCCGGCTGCCGCTCGACACGTTGCGCGCATATGCCCGCCAATATTTTCACCATGTCGAGGCGTTTCCCCGCGCGGTGAGCGCGGTGCACAGCGCCTGCCCCGACCGCGGCGGCCGACGGATGCTCGCCGAGAACCTCGCCGAGGAGGAAGGCATTGAGGCCGGCAAGCAGGATCACGCCTCGCTGTGGCTGATGTTCGCCTGCGGCCTTGGCGAGACCGAGGACGCGGTTCGCGCCGAGCAGGTCAATCCCGAGACCCGGGCGCTGATCGAGACCTTCCGCAAGCTGTCGCGCCAATCCTACGCCGCCGGCCTCGGCGCGCTCTACGCCTACGAGAGCCAGTTCCCGGGCGTCGCCAGCGCCAAGATCGAGGGGCTGATCGAGCGCTACGGGATCGCGGACGAGGAGACGCTGCGCTTCTTCCGCGTGCACGAAAGCGCCGACGTCGAGCACAGCGCGGTGTGCCGCGCGCTGCTCGACCGGCTTCCCGACGACCAGAGGACGGAAGCGGTCGCCGCGGGCGACGAGCTCGCCGGCGCGCTGTGGAACTTCTTGTCGGGTGTCGAGTCCCGCGCGACGGTCAACTAGCGGCGCCTAGCGGCAGCCGCTGACGCTCGCCGATCCGCTGACCTTGTTGGTGCAGGCCGGACTGCCCGCCAGCGTGATGCTGGCCGTGCCCGAAGCGTCGATCTTGACCGAATTGCTGACCGCGGCCTTGACCGTCGCGGGGCCTTCGGCTCCGATCGTCGCGTCCTTGGCGTTCAGACCCGACGCATCGAGCGAAGAGATGCCGCGCAGCGTTGCGGTGAGCTTCCCGGAGCGGCCGGACAGCGCGGCGTTGGCGCTTCCCAATATCGTTACCCTCAGCTGGTCGACCTCGGCCTGGTCGATCGTCGCGTCGCCCGACCCCTGCAGCGAGAGGTCGAAGGTCAGGCCCTTCACGCGGTTGATCCTGAGGCTGCCGGACCCGTTGAGCCACGCCGCGCTGAGCTCGTGCGTCCCGACCGAAATCTCGACCGGACCGCTGGCCTCGCCGGGATAGCCGCCCCATGACGAGCGATTGAGATGGATGATCAGCGTCCGGCCGACCACGTCGAAGTCGAGTCCGTCGAGGGCGGTGGTCGAGCCCGTCGCCTTGGCGAATGGCGGAACGCCGGTCGTCAGCCGGACCTTGAACGGGCCGTCGACACGGACCCGGTCGAACCCGCTGATCCCGAAGTTGCGGGTCGCGGCGTCGGCGGGGCTGGCGGCGGCCAGTGCGAGAAGCATGGCGGGAAGGCAAGCGCGCATGGCGCTCACCTTCGCCGCAACATGGTTAAGAGCGCTTTAAGAGCAACGCACGTTGCCCGAGCCGGCCTTGCTGACGCTGCACTTGGCGCCGCCCGTAACTTCCACGTCGCCCGAGCCCATGATGCTGACGTCGGCGCTTTCGCTCGCGTTGGCGCGGACGTTGCCCGAACCGGCGATCGAGATGTCGGCGGTGCGGCTGGCGAGCGACCCCGCGCGGATGTCGCCGGATCCCGCGATCGACAGGTCGACGCTGTCGGCCTTGCCCGCGGCATCGACGCCGCCCGACCCGGCGATCGACAGCTTGACCTTGCCGCCCGCGACGGAGGCGATCTTGAGGTCGCCCGATCCGGCGACGTCGCCTTCGAAATCGCCGCTGACCTTGTCGACGCTGATCCCGCCCGACCCGGCGATCGCGGCGGCATGGAGCGCGGCGCCGTTGACCGTGAACACGGCCTTCCCGTCATTCCAGTTGAACCGCAGCCCGCGATGCTTCCTGGGCTGGATCTTGAGCGTGCCGCCCTCGACCACGACCTCGGTCTCGTCGAGCAGGTTGGAGCCGCCCTTGGCGCTCACGCCGGGCTGCCCGGTGGACGAAACGATTACCTCATAGGGACCGGAGACCGCGATCTTGTCGAAGGCCCCGACCTGGAAATTGCGGCTGACCTCCGGGCCCGGGTCGCGGGTCTCGGCCCTTGAGCCGACGTGGCACCCGCCGGCGAGGACGGCGGCTGCGGCTACGAAGAGGACTTGGCGGTTCATTCCGGGTCTCCCATCAGCGTATTGTATGACTAATACACCAGTCAAATCCTGAAGCGCAACCGCAAAAAGAAAAGGGCGCCCGAAAGCGCCCTTCCGATCCAGCCGGAAACCGTCCTGCGGGCGTTCGCCCGGACGATTTATGCGGGCTCTTTGGTCTTGTGATGGACAACCGCGGCCTTGTTGAGAATCTCGAGGATCTTGGCCAGCGCCGATTTCTCGTCGGTCTGTTCCATCGCGCCGAGCTCGCGCGCCAGGCGCGACGAGGCGGCTTCGAAAATCTGCCGCTCGGAATAGCTCTGCTCGGGCGCGTCCTCCGGCCGGAACAGGTCGCGCACGACTTCGGCGATCGAGGTCAGGTCGCCCGAGTTGATCTTCGCTTCATATTCCTGGGCGCGGCGCGACCACATGGTGCGCTTGACCTTCGGCTTGCCCTTCAGCGTATCAAGCGCGTCCTTCATCGTCTTGTCCGACGAAAGCTTGCGCATCCCGACCGAGTCCGCCTTGTTGACCGGCACGCGCAGGGTCATCTTCTCCTTCTCGAACCGCAGCACATAGAGGTCGAGACGAATTCCAGCGATTTCGGTGCTTTGCAGCTCGACGACGCGGCCCACGCCATGCTTGGGGTACACAACATAATCACCAACGTCGAAGCTAAGCGCCTTTGTAGCCATTGCACACCTTTCCATTTGCAGGAGAAGAGCCGACACGTTCGCGTCGTCCCCCAACACGACCAATGGCCGTTGCTCTCCGCCTATTTCGTGGCTTCCTTTGAACGAAGGCCGCAGCTGAATCGCGGCGGCCCCATGCGAACGATTTTATATCACAAGCGAGCCTAGATTGCGAGTCCCAGCTGGAGGGGTTCGGCGACCCCCTCCTCACATAGGTTATGAAGCCCCAGCCCGAGCAGGCGGATGCCCTTGGGAAGCGGGTGCAAGGCGGCAAGCAGCGCCTGGCCGGCGGCAAGAAACGCACCCAGGTCGGATACCGCGGCGGCGAAGCTCTTCGAGCGGGTGATGATGGTGAAGTCCGCGAATTTGACCTTGAGGGTGATGGTCCGGCCGACCACCCCGGCGCGCCCGATCCGGTCCCACGCATAGCCCGCGATCCGCTCGAGTTCGGCGGCGAGCCGCGCGGGGTCGCGCAGGTCCTCGTCGAACGTCCGCTCCGCGCTGACCGACTTGTAAGGCCGGTCGGGCTTCACCTCGCGCTCGTCGATTCCCCGGCAGATCCGCCAGTACCATTCGGCGGAGCTGCCAAAATGCGCCTGAAGCGCGGCGAGGCTCCAGTCGCGAAGGTCCGCGCCGGTGAAGATGCCGAGCCGCTCCATCTTCCGGGCGGTCACCGGGCCGATGCCATGGAAGCGCGCCACCGGGAGCGAGGCGACGAACTCGGGCCCGCGCTCCGGCGTGATGACGGTTAGGCCGTCGGGCTTGCGATGGTCGGAAGCGAGCTTGGCGATGAACTTGCAGTAGGACACGCCGGCCGACGCGGTGAGGCCGGTCTCCGCGCGAATCCGGCGCCGGATATCCTCCGCGATCGCCCGCGCGGTGCCGAGCCCGCGGCGGTCCTCGGTGACGTCGAGATAGGCTTCGTCGAGCGAGAGCGGCTCGACCAGCTCGGTATAGTCGAGGAAGATCGCCCGAACCTGCTGCGAGACCGAACGGTAGACGTCGAACCGCGGCCTGACGAAGATCAGCTCGGGGCAGCGCCGCCGGGCGGTCACGGAAGGCATCGCCGAGCGCACCCCGAACGGCCGCGCTTCGTAGCTTGCCGCGGTCACGACCCCGCGGTGGCCGCCGCCGACGGCGACCGGCTTGCCCCTGAGGCTCGGATCGTCGCGCTGTTCGACCGACGCGTAGAAGGCGTCCATGTCGACATGGATGATCTTGCGGTGCGGGCGGTCGTTGCTTTGCATCGGCGCGAGCTTCTGATTAAGGGCCGCCGCGATGAACATCCACGAATATCAGGCCAAGGATCTGCTCGCCAAATATGGCGTGCCGGTTCCCGCCGGCCATGCCGCGATGAGCGTCGACGAAGCGGTCGCCGCAGCGGAAAAGCTTCCGGGGCCGCTGTGGGTCGTGAAGGCGCAGATCCACGCCGGAGGCCGAGGCAAGGGGAAGTTCAAGGAGCTCGGGCCCGACGCCAAGGGCGGGGTCCGCCTGGCCAACTCGATCGACGAGGTCCGCGAACATGCGGCCGAGATGCTCGGCAAGACGCTGGTGACGGTCCAGACCGGCCCCGCCGGCAAGCAGGTTCAGCGGCTCTACGTCACCGACGGAGTCGACATCGCCAGGGAATTCTACCTCGCACTGCTGATCGATCGTGAGACCGGACGAATCGCGATCGTCGCCTCGACCGAAGGCGGGATGGAGATCGAGAAGGTTGCGCACGACACGCCCGACAAGATCACGACCCTGACCATCGACCCCGCGACCGGGCTGATGCCGCACCACGGACGCTCGGTTGCCGCCGCGCTCGGCCTCAGCGGCGACCTCGCCAAGCAGGCGGGCAAGGTCCTGGCCAAGCTCTACGACGCCTTCATCGGCACCGACGCGTCGCAGATCGAGATCAATCCTCTTGCAGTGACCGACAAGGGCGAGCTGCTCGTGCTCGACGCCAAGGTCGGGTTCGACAGCAATGCCGAGTTCCGCCATCCGGATCTTGGGGAATTGCGCGATCTTTCCGAAGAGGAGCCGATGGAGATCGAGGCCTCAAAATACGACCTCGCCTACATCAAGCTCGACGGCAACATCGGCTGCATGGTGAATGGCGCTGGCCTCGCCATGGCGACGATGGACATCATCAAGCTCAACGGCGCCGAGCCCGCCAACTTCCTCGACGTCGGCGGCGGCGCCTCGAAGGAGAAGGTGACCGCGGCGTTCAAAATCATCCTCAGCGACCCGGCGGTCGAGGGCATCCTCGTCAACATCTTCGGCGGGATCATGCGCTGCGACATCATCGCCGAGGGGATCGTCGAGGCCGCGCGTGAGGTGGATCTCAAGGTCCCTCTCGTGGTCCGGCTTGAGGGCACCAACGTGCAGCAGGGCAAGGACATCCTCGCCCAGAGCGGCCTTCCGATCGTCCCTGCCAACGACCTCGGCGACGCGGCGAAGAAGATCGTCGCCGAAGTTCGCAGGCCCGTGGTGGCATAAGATTCCGTTCGACTGAGCTTGTCGAAGCCCTGCTTTTCTTGAATTGAGCGACAGCCCTTCGACAAGGCTCAGGGCGAACGGTTGGAGAATGGAACGATGAAACTGCTGGTCGCCGTCAAGCGGGTGATCGACTTCAACGTCAAGCCGCGGGTCAAGATGGACGGCTCCGGCGTCGACCTGATGAACGTCAAGATGAGCATGAATCCGTTCGACGAGATCGCGGTCGAGGAGGCGATCCGGCTGAAGGAGAAGGGCGTCGCGACCGAGATTGTCGCGGTGTCGATCGGCCCGGCCAAGGCGCAGGAGACTTTGCGCACGGCGCTGGCGATGGGCGCCGACCGCGCGATCCTGGTCCAGACCGACGAAGACGTGGAGCCGCTGGCGGTCGCCAAGATCCTCGCCAAGGTCGCGGCCGAGGAAAGCCCCGACATGGTCATCCTCGGCAAGCAGGCAATTGACGACGACAATAATGCGACCGGGCAGATGCTCGCCGCGCTGCTCGGCTGGCCGCAGGGCACATTCGCGTCGAAGGTCGAGGTCGGCGAGGGCAAGGTCACCGTCACCCGCGAGGTCGACGGCGGGCTCGAGACCGACCGACTCAATCTTCCGGCGGTGGTGACCACCGACCTCAGGCTGAACGAGCCGCGCTATGCCTCGCTGCCCAATATCATGAAGGCCAAGGCGAAACCGCTCGCCACGAAGAGTCCGGAGGAGCTTGGAGTGGACGTCGCTCGCCGCCTCGCGACCTTGAAGGTGACCGAGCCGCCCAAGCGCCAGGCCGGCGAGAAGGTCGGGTCGGTCGACGAGCTGGTCGGCAAGCTCAAAGCTTTGGGGGTCGTGCAATGAGCGTATTGCTTCTCGTCGAACATGATGGCGCGAAGGTGCGCGACGCGACGCTTCCCGCGGTCACCGCCGCGGCGAAGCTCGGCGACGTCCATGCGCTGGTCGCCGGAGCGGGCGTCGGCGCCGTTGCCGCCGAAGTTGCGAAGGTCGCCGGCGTCGCCAAAGTCCTGGTCGCCGACGCGCCGCACCTCGACCACGACCTTGCCGAAAATGTCGCGCCGGTCGCGGCGAAGCTGATGGACGGCTATGACGCCTTCGTCGCGCCCGCGACCACCTTCGGCAAGAATATCGCGCCGCGAATTGCCGCCCTGCTCGACGTGATGCAGGTGAGCGACATTGTCGGCATCGAGGATTCGAGCACATTCGTCCGACCGATCTATGCTGGCAACGCAATCGCCACCGTGCGCTCGAACGACGCCAAGAAGGTGATCACCGTCCGCGGCACGGCCTTCGCAAAGGCGGCGCGCGACGGCGGGACCGCGGCAGTCGAGCCGGTGGACGCGGGCAGCGATGCCGGCAATAGCAGCTTCGTCGGCATCGAGGCGTCGGAAAGCGAGCGACCCGAGCTGACCAGCGCCAGGATCATCGTCTCGGGCGGACGGGCGTTCGGCTCGTCCGATCAGTTCCATGCGCTGCTCGATCCCCTCGCCGACAAGCTCGGCGCCGCGGTCGGCGCGTCGCGCGCCGCGGTCGACGCCGGCTATGCGCCCAACGACTACCAGGTCGGCCAGACAGGCAAGATCGTCGCGCCCGAAGTCTATATCGCGATCGGCATTTCGGGGGCGATTCAGCACCTCGCCGGGATGAAGGATTCGAAGACCATCATCGCAATCAACAAGGACGAGGAAGCGCCGATCTTCCAGGTCGCCGACATCGGCCTGGTCGGTGACCTGTTCAAGATCGTCCCGGAGCTGACCGAAAAGCTCTAGAAGCCGGACAGGAAGCTTGCGACATTGGCGCCCAGCGCGTCCACCGCATAGCCGCCTTCCATCAAAATTAGCGTCTGAACGCCGAGCCCGGCGATCTGTCGGGCCATGGGCTGATAATCGCTGGTCTTCAGGCGAAAGTGGCTGATCGGGTCTGCCTCGTGTGTGTCGGCGCCGTAGCAGACGATCAGCAGGTCGGGTTCGTGGCGCTGGATCCAGTCGAGCGAGCGGGTCAGTGCGGCGGCGTAGGCCGTCCAGTCGGTACCGCGCGGCAACGGCAGGTTGAGAAGGTTGCCGCGGCTTTCGTCGGCATGGCCCCAGAAGAACGGATAGTCGGTGGACGGGTCGGCGTGGATCGACGCGAAGGCGATTTCCTCGCGCCCGGCAACAATGTCCTGGGTGCCGTTTCCGTGATGATAATCGACGTCGAGGATCGCGACTCTGGCCTTGCCCGACTTCAGCGCCGCGTGGGCGCAGATCGCGGCATGATTCAAATAGGAATAGCCGCCGAGATAGTCGGCGCCGGCATGGTGCCCCGGCGGCCGGGTGAAGGCGAAAGCGCTGGCGTCACCGCCAAGCACCGCATCGAGCCCGGCAAGCGCCGTTTGGGCTGACCAATAGGCGGCTTCCCAGGTGCCCTCGCCGATCGGGGTCGAGGTGTCGAAGCTATACTGGCCGAGCCGGGCATCGATCCGCTCGAGCGCGAGGGGGCGACGCCCGACGATCGGGAAGGTGTAGGGGAAGGCGTCGCCGTCGCGGCCGGCGGCGCGCCATTCGGTGAACGCGGAGCGGAGGAAGTCGACATAGCCGCTGTCGTGAACGCTGAGGATGGCCTCCAGCCCGGCGTCCCTCGGCGGTTCGGTCGGCCCGATCGCGGAGAGGATCGCGTCGACCCGTCCCGGGTGCTCGGCCGCGGGATGCAGGTTGCCGTTGAAGAACTCGGCCCGCGGCGCGTGACCGCGCTGCCGATCGTCCCAGAAGCATCGCATCATCGCGCCTTGCGGGGCGCCGGCCCGCTCGTCAACCGGTCCGCCACCGCATGTGGCTTGCGCGACGACAGTCTTCTTATACGTTCCGCCTGACAGGGGGGCGTGATGCGTTCAGTGATTGTTCTGGTCATGACGGCAGCGATGTTCTGCACTGTGGCGCAGGCCAAGCCGCGCGAAGTGCGCCACCTCAAGCCAAGCAGCCCCTGGATTGTCGACTATGCCGAAGACACGTGCAGACTCGCCCGCATGTTCGGCGAGGGTCGCCGCGCGGTCACGGTCTATTTCGAGCAGTTCGAGCCCGGCGACACGTTCAACATGATGTTCGTCGGCGACTCGCTGGATCCGCGTGGCCGTGCACTTGAGGGCAGCCTGCGCTTCGGCCCGGGCGAGCAGGCCGACGACGTCACCGCGGTCGCGGGGACGACCAAGAACAGGCCGACGATCATTTTCAACGGCGGCAAGCGCATCGCGCCGATGACCGAAGCCGAAAGATCGGCGCGCAAGGCGGCCCTCAGCAGGAATGAGCGGTTCGAATTGGCGCCGGTCGGCGCGGCGCGGGAGAAGGCGGTCGCATGGGTCGAGCTGGCGCGGCTTCTGCCGTTCGACCTGGTGATCGAAACGGGGCCGATGGACCAGCCGCTCGCCGCCTTGCGCGAATGCTCATGGGACATGGTCGGGAGCTGGGGCCTCGATGTCGAGCAGCAGAAGCAACTGTCTCGCAAAGTCCGTCCAAGATCGCCGTCGATATCCTGGTTCACGGAGAATGATTATCCTGCCGGGATGCTTGCCCAGGGGTATCAGGCGAACGTGAATTTCCGCCTTCTGGTCGACGAAACGGGCAAGCCGACGTCATGCAAGATCCAGTCGTCGACCCGGCCCAAGGCGTTCGACGACGTGGTCTGCAGCGTCGTGATGAAGCGCGCCAGCTTCGAACCGGCGCTCGACGCGTCGGGCCGCCCCGTCCGATCCTTCTGGCGGCAGTCGGTGAGCTTCCGAATCGAGCAATAGCAGACAAGAAAGGCCCGCCGCTGGCTGGGGACAGCGGCGGGCAGGAGCGCTCTTGGAGGGAGCGCGAGGGAGCTAGTGGCGGACCTGCGAGTGCCGCTCTCCGAACGCGACCGGCTCGCTGGACGAGGTCGGGCGCGTCGCCGAGCCGCTCTGCTGCCGCGACGGCGGGCTCGCCTTTTGACCCTGGTTCGAATTGGCCGAGCGGTTCGAACTCGAGCCGCCGCCCTTGCCGATCATCGCCAGCACGGCGGCCGCCTGGGCTGGCGGAAGCGGCGTGCCGTCGGGACCGCAGGGGATTCCGTTGATGAGCCGGATCCCGTTGGGGAGCCCGACGCTGCCATTGCCGAACCCGAGCGCGACGATGCCGGCCGAACCGTTGGCGGAGGCGCGGCCGCTCGCGCTCGCCTTGTGCTTGCCGGCCCGGGCGTTCACCGAACCGTCGCCAGACGCCGCGCCGTTGACGAGCAGGGATTTGGGCCCGTGGGTCAGCGAAGCAGTGGCGTTGGCGGCCGTGTCGAGCGTGCCGTCGACCGCGATCCCCCGGCCGTTGCCGGCATGGCCCTTGGTCAGAGCGAGGGCCGCATTGGTGGCGTCAGAAGCCGCGGCAGTGACTCCCAGCGCCTTGCCGTGGCCATGGCTCTTGGTGACGTTCAACAGAGCGTTGGTGGTGCTCGAGACATTTCCTGCAAGCGTTTTTCCGTGGCCGGTGCTGCGGGTCAGCGAAACAGCCGCATTGGTGGCGTTGGTCACCGTCCCGGCGAGGCCGAATCCGTGACCGTTGCCACCGCCACCGCTTGCCAGCGAACCGGCGACGTTGGTGACGCTGCTGACGGTTCCGGCAAGGCCGATGCCGCGCCCGTTGCCGTGGCCATTCCCCTTCCCGACATTGGCGAGGCCAACGACGCTGTTCACCAGCGAGCCGGCGCCGCCCGTTCCGCCGGTGCCGGGCACGCGGCCGAGCGCGCCTTTTACGGTGTCGCACAGACAATTGCCGAGCGCGCTTGCGACGTTGCCATGCGAACCGCCGGCGCTGCCGACGGTCTCCCTGACCGTCCCGCCGAGCGCTCCGTTCACCGTTCCCGTTATTCCGCCGAGCAGTCCGCCGCTTCCGCCAGCGCCGCCGGCAAGGGCCGGTGCAGCGGTCAAAGCCGTTGCAGCTCCGGCAATCACAAAGGCCTTACGCATAAGCTCCTCCTTTTTCGCGCGGAGGACGGGACAAGGAAAACCCGTCCCCCCTGCCGATGAGAACGACAGGGGGGACGGGCTTCATCCCGCAAAATTTTCGTACGGCTATCTGCCGCGCACCGCCTTGGGATCAACCCGGCACTCGTAGCAGACGATGCCGCGCCCGACCTTGCCCTTGCCCGGGCGCGCTTCCATCGCCAGGCGCTGGTAGGAACCGGTGAGGGCGAGACGTGCCGACGCATAAGGCGCGGCGAAGCTGGTCCCGCGGACGATTGCATAACCCTTGCCCGGCAGTGCCGCGATCATGTCCGCCCCGGGCGCGGCGAAGTCGAGGTGAGCCGCGCGCCCGGCCTCGGGCAAGGCGCGCCCTCCGGCGTCGACCGCTGTCACGGACACGACTCCGGGATAGGAGGCGGGGTATTGCGGCGGGGCCGCCGGCCCGTCGTTGCCGACCGCCGCGACAATGTGGATGCCGCGGCCGCGCAGTGCCGCGATGGCCCGGGCGAGCGCGTGGTTGCTCGGTCCCACCAGGCTGATGTTGATGACCGCGGGATTCTTCGACGCGGCCCAGCTCAGCGCCCGCAGAATCGTTGAGACCGAACCCGCTGCCGGGTTTCCGCCATAGACGTCGCCGACGAACAGCTGCGCGCCGCGGGCAGCGCCGCGGAACGGCCCCTGGTCCCCGACGAGCAGTGAGCCGACAGCCGTGCCGTGGCCGGTGGGCTGCGCTTCCCCGGCAAACCCGCGCTGCTCGATGCTGGCGCGGGCGAGCGACGGATGGGAGGCAACGCCGCCGTCGATCATCGCGAGGCGGGTTCGGCCGCGGACCGCGGGGGCAGCGGCAAGCCTGGCTCCGGCAGCGGCCAGGAGGGCGCCGCCCGACGGCTCGTAGATGTGATTGAAATCGACCTGAAGACCGGGAGCGGCTTTGCGGATCGCGGTCATTGCCTGGCGAATGTTCATTCCCTTGGGGATTGCCAGGGTGACGAGGCGGATGCCGAGCTCGGCGTCGCGCTCGTCGCCGATCACTCGGAAGCCGGAGCGGATCGCTAGCGCCAATGAACGTCCGTCCGGGTCGGTCGAGATCAGCTCGCGCTTGCGGACCGGCTGGCCGTCAGGATCGAGGTCGAGCGTGTTGCGGTTGGCGTCGACCAGCGCCCGGTACCGCGCGAGCCGATAGTCGGCGATCGCCTGCGGCGGCGCGGACGAAATTTCGGGAGGGATCGAGATCTGGTTGAGCGACGCCGGCCAGAAATAGTCCGACACCATATTACGCGAGACGCTTCCACTGAGCGCTCCGGGAACCGATCCGAGCAGGCTCCCCGGCCCGCCGAGGACTGAGTTGGTCGTGTTGTTGCTGATCCGGCCGACGGTATTGGTCAGGCCGCCGACCGCGCCGCCGTCCGCGCCGCCGCTCGTCAGGCCGCCGACCGCGCCGCCGATTGGATTGGTCACGCCGCCGAGAAGACCGCCAACCGCGCCGCCGAGCGGTCCGCCGCCGCCGCCGAGGAGCTGTGCCGAAATTGGACTTGCGCCAAGGCCTGCCGCAGCCGCTACGACCATCAATCGAGAAAAGCGCGTCATGGGGCTCTCTCCCAATTGCCTTGCCTTGGGATGAAACGCACAAGGAGGCTCGTTTCATCCCGCATGAGGCCCGATGACATCCTCCGTGACGTTTCACGCCGAGCTGGTGGCGATGATACCGCGCCTGCGGCGGTTCGCCCACGCCCTTTCCAGGAACGGCGCGGATGCCGACGACCTGACTCAGGCGGTGATCGAGCGCGCGCTCCGCTCGAGCGGCCAGTGGCAGGCCGGGACTCGGCTCGACAGCTGGCTGTTCCGGATCATGCGCAACCTGTGGATCGACACGGTCCGAGCGCGCAGCCGGAAAGAGAAGGTCGAGGCGCCGGAGCAGGAGGCCGAGCGGATTGGCGAGGACCCGCGCGACGCGATGGACGCATCACTCGATCTCAAGCGGATGATGGACGCCATGGCGCGCTTGCCGGACGAGCAGCGCGAGGTCGTAGCGCTGATCCTGATCGAAGGGTTCGGCTATCGCGAAACCGCCGAAATGCTCGGGCTGCCGATCGGTACGGTCTCGAGCCGGCTGGTGCGCGGCCGGAACGCGTTGCTCGACATGGTTGGGGGGTGAGATGGTGAGCGATGAAACCTTGTTCGCGTGGCTCGATGGCGAGCTTGAAGCGGAGGATGCCGCGCGCGTCGCGGCGCAGGTCGCGGCCGACGCCGAACTGGCCGAGCGGGCCGAACGGCATCGCGCGCTGCGGGCCCGCCTGAAGTCTGCGTTCGACCCGATCGCCGACGCGCCTTTGCCGCCTCGATTGCTGGCTGCCGCGAATGCGGCTCCGGCGGAGGTCATCGATCTTGCAGCGGCGCGGCAGGATCGAAGCGCGCGGCGTGGGTGGACGCCCCTCGCTCAATGGGCTGCGATCGCCGCCACATTGGCGATCGGCTTCTTCGGCGGGACCATGGTTCCGTCCGGCGAACCCGGCCCCGTCACCGTCGAAGGCGGGCGGATCTACGCCGCCGCGAGCCTCGGCGAGGCGCTCGACACGCAGCTGGCCAGCGCTCCGTCGGGCGCGGTGCGCATCGGCCTCACCTTCCGCGACCAGTCGGGCGCGATCTGCCGCAGCTTTACCGCCGCGGCGGGCAGCGGGCTGGCGTGTCGCGACGACGATCGATGGCAGCTGCGCGGCCTGTTCACCGCGCCCGAGGGACAGCACGGCCACTATCGGATGGCGGCCGGGATGGACGCGAACCTCGCCGCGCTGATCGATTCCAGCATGGCCGGAGAGCCGTTCGATGCCGCGGCCGAAAGGGCGGCGAAGGACAAGGGCTGGCGCTAGTCGCACCTCTGTCTGCTGGTTGGGCTGTCGAGCGAAATGGTGCCCAGGGGCGGAATCGAACCACCGACACCGTGATTTTCAGTCACGTGCTCTACCAACTGAGCTACCTGGGCTCTTGGAAGCGGGCGGGCCGCCCGTTCAAGCAGCGCGCTCCCTAACCCTCGTCCCTATCGCTGTCCACCCTTTCGGGGTCGGCGGTCGGGCCGGGGATGCGATAGCCCTCGCCGAGCCATTTCAGCAGGTCGCGGTCCTTGCAGCCCTGGCTGCAGAAGGGCGCATGGTCGTGCGTTTCGGGCTTGCCGCACAGCGGACAGGTCTTGGCTTTAGGCGCTCTCGGCATATCCGCCGGACATGGGAAGGGCCGGGTCGGCGCGCAAGCCGACCGTGCCGCCGACCAGCCGCGAAAGCGTCGCAAGCCAGTCCGTTCGGGCTTCCAGCATAGCGACCACCGCGGGGTGAGCGACCAGCCGCTTCGGGCCAGGCGGCTCGAACGCTGCCCGGCGAAGCAGGGCGCGAGCCTCGAATGCCGCGCGGTCCTGCGCCAGCTCCACCAGCGAGGCGCGCTGCCGCACGCGGACGATCTGGACGAAGCCGAAACCGTTGACTGCTGTGCGTTCGAACGGCTGGGGAAGCGTCGCGTCGATCGCTTCGGCGGCGTGCTGGCGCACCGCCTTCGACCCCGCGGTCGGAAGGTCGATGCCGATCGACCCGCCGATATCGAATCGGCGTATGGCTCGCGCGGCTTCGGCTGCGCCGCGCACGGCAAGTTCGTCGGGCGGCAACGCGCCGTCGACGTCGATCAGAGTCATCGCCGGCGTCGGCGAGATGCGCAGCTCGCCGCCGTTGAAGGGAACGACGCCGCTCCGCGCCTCCTCGATCAGCTCGTCCCACCCGGCGCCCCCGAGCTCGCCTGGCTGTGCTGCGCGACCCTCGAGCCGTGGTGCCTCGCGCGCGGGTTCGTCGGTCATCCGCGCGAGCGGCCGCTTCCACGGCTCGGTTCCCGGTATTGCTTCGCGCGTGATCTCAATGGCGAGCGTGGCCCCTTCGGTCACGCCCGGCGCGCCCTTCGGAACAAGATATTCGTTGCCGCTTTCGTCGCGTGCGATCGCGTTGCGCCCGCCGCGCACCAGCCGCGCGGCAATTACCGACCCCGCGCGAAGCGTTCCTTCCGGCTCGATCCGCGCCTCGGCGATCTCGTCATTGTCGACGAGCGCATAGCGGCGTTCGCCAATTCCCTCCTCGAAAAGCCACTCAGGCAAGGTCGTAGCCGGCCGACTTCAACAGGACGCGGGTCTCGGCGAGCGGCAGCCCGACGACGTTGGAATAGCTCCCTGCGATGTGGCGCACATAGACTTCTCCATAGCCCTGCAGCGCATAGCCGCCGGCCTTGCCCCGCCATTCGCCGTGCGAGGCGTAATGGTCGATTTCCTCGGCGCTCAGCCGCTTCATCGCGATCATCGTCTCGACCAGCCGCTCGCGGATCGTGCCATCCGCGAGGGCCAGCGCGACGCCCGTCAGGACGCGGTGGCGGCGGCCCGACAATAGCCGCATGCACGCGCGCAGAGTCGCTTCGTCCTCGACCTTGGGCAGGATCCGCCGGCCCACCGCCACTACCGTGTCCGCGGCGAGCACCAGGGCGCCGGGCTCGTTTGCCGCGACCGCACCCGCCTTTTCGCGCGCCAGCCGAAGTGCATGATCGCGCGGCAGCTCGCCCTTGGGCACACTTTCGTCGACGTCGGCGGGGACGACGGCGTCGGGGACGACTCCGATCCGTGCGAGCAGGTCGAGGCGGCGCGGGCTCGCCGACGCGAGGACCAGCCGCACGATTAGCCCGTGTAGCCGGGCGGGCCTCCGCGGCCGGGCATGAAGCGATAGGTGATGCGGCCCTTGGTCAGATCGTAGGGGGTCAGCTCGACCAGCACCTCGTCTCCGGTCAGGACACGGATCCGATTCTTGCGCATCTTGCCGGCGGTATGGCCGAGGATCTCGTGGCCGTTCTCGAGGCGGACGCGGAACATCGCATTGGGCAGCAATTCCACCACCTGCCCACGCATCTCGAGCAATTCTTCCTTGGCCAAAAGATCGTCTTCCCATGCTGATGAAAAAAGTCGCGGAGCCTTAGCGGCGGGACGCGAAAAAGGGAAGGCGGCCGCTCAGGTCGTCAAAACCGTCGAACCCGTGGTCTTGCGCGCTTCGAGGTCACGATGAGCCCGGGCGGCGTCGCTCAAAGCATAGCGCTGCTGGACCTCGATCCTGACTGTGTCGTTCGCGATGACCTCGAACAACTCCGCGGCGGCCGCTTCCAATTCCTCTCGCCGGGCGATGTAGGTGAACAGAGTCGGGCGCGTCAGGAACAAAGAGCCCTTTTGCGACAGGAGCAAAGGCGAAATCGGCTCGACCGGGCCCGACGCATTGCCGAAGCTGACCATCAGCCCGCGCGGGGCAAGGCAGTCGAGCGATGGCAGGAACGTATCGCGGCCCACCGAATCATAGACGACCGGAAGCTTCGCGCCGCCTGTGATCCGCTCGACCTCGGCGACGAAATCCGTGCGCGTGTAGACGATCGGATGATCGCAACCGTGGGCGCGGGCGAGTCCGGCCTTTTCGTCGGACCCGACGGTTCCGATGACCGTAGCGCCAAGCGACTTGGCCCATTGGCACAGGATCAATCCGACCCCGCCAGCCGCGGCGTGGACGAGGATCGTCTCCCCCGGCTTTACAAGGTGGACCTTCCGCAACAGCATGTGCGCGGTCATGCCCTGGAGCATGGCCGCCGCGGCTTGTTCCGAGCTGATCGAGTCGGGCAATTTCACGAGCCGGTCCGCGGCGATCAGCCGCTCCTCTGCATAGCCTCCCACGGGACCGGCGTAGGCGACGCGGTCACCGGGCTCGAGGCTGGTCACGCCTTCACCCACGGCCTCGACGACGCCCGCGCCTTCGACGCCGGGAGTGAAGGGGAGCGGCTGCGGATAGAGGCCGCTGCGGTGATAGACGTCGATGAAGTTGAGCCCGGCGGCGTCCTGGCGGACCTTCGCCTCGCCTGGGCCCGGATCGCCGACAGCGACCTCCTCCCACTTCAAGACCTCTGGTCCGCCGGTCTCGTGGATCCTTATGGCGCGCGGCATTGCGGTCTCCTCAGCTGCCCCTTCCCGCACGCAAACAAAAGCCCCGCTCCACAGGTGGGGGAGCGGGGCTTGAGTTTAAAGCGCGGAAAGCCGGTTCAGCTCGCGGCTCCCGCGAGCGCCGCGAGCAATAGCAGCGCGACGATGTTGGTGATCTTGATCATCGGGTTGACGGCCGGACCGGCGGTGTCCTTGTACGGGTCGCCGACCGTGTCGCCGGTCACCGCGGCCTTGTGGGCCTCGCTGCCCTTACCGCCGTAATTGCCGTCCTCGATATATTTCTTGGCATTGTCCCAGGCGCCGCCGCCGCTGGTCATCGAAATGGCGACGAACAGGCCGGAGACGATCACGCCGAGGAGCAGGGCGCCGACTGCGGCAAGGCCGTTCTCCTGCCCGGCCACCGCGCCGATCGCGAAATAGACGACGATCGGGGCGAGTACCGGAAGCAGCGACGGGATGATCATCTCGCGGATCGCGGCCTTGGTCACCAGGTCGACGGTCCGGGCGTAGTTCGGGCGAACCGAGCCGTCCATGATGCCGGGATTGTCGCGGAACTGCGCGCGAACTTCCTCGACCACGGCGCCCCCCGCACGACCGACCGCGGTCATGCCGAGCGCGCCGAAAAGATAGGGCAGCAGCGCGCCGAGCAGCAGCCCGACTATGACATAGGGGTTGGACAGGCTGAACAGGGTATCGAGGTTGGCGGTGACGCCGATCTCCGCACCGAACTCCTTGAGATCGGCGGTGTAAGCCCCGAACAGCACCAGCGCGGCGAGGCCGGCCGACCCGATCGCATAGCCCTTGGTCACCGCCTTGGTCGTGTTGCCGACGGCGTCGAGCGCGTCGGTGCGGGTGCGCACGTCTTCCTCGAGCCCCGACATCTCGGCGATGCCGCCGGCATTATCCGTCACCGGGCCGTAGGCGTCGAGCGCGACGACCATGCCGGCAAGCGCGAGCATCGCCGAGGCCGCGAACGCCACGCCGAGGAAGCCCGCGAGCTGGTAGCTGGCGATGAGGCCGACAATGATCACGATGGTCGGAAGCGCGGTCGCCTCGAGGCTGATCGCCAGGCCCTGGATGATGTTGGTGCCGTGGCCGGTCTGCGACGCCTTGGCGATCGACTGCACCGGGCGGTAGTTGGTGCCGGTATAATATTCGGTGATCCAGACGATCAGCGCGGTCACCGCGAGCCCGATCAGGCTCGACCAGAACAGGTCCATGCCGGTAAAGGCACCGGTGACGCTGCCGGTCGCGGCGTCGAGTGAGCCGCCGATCTGCGCGCCCAGGTCGCCGCCCAGCGCGAAATAGAATGCGGCATAAATCGCCGGCACGGCGAGCAGCGTGGCGGTCCAGAAGCCCTTGTACAGCGCGCCCATGATCGAGCCCTTGGCGCCGAGGCGGACGAAATAGGTGCCGATGATCGAGGTGATGATGCACACCCCGCCGATGAGCAGCGGAAGCGTCATCAGCGGCATCAGCAGTGGACCGCTGCCGATCAAAAGCGCGACCATCACCATGGTGATGCCCACGGTCACGACATAGGTTTCGAACAGGTCGGCGGCCATTCCCGCGCAATCGCCGACATTGTCACCGACATTGTCGGCGATCACCGCAGGGTTGCGGGGATCGTCTTCGGGGATGCCGGCTTCGACCTTGCCGACCAGGTCGGCGCCGACGTCGGCGGCCTTGGTGAAGATACCGCCGCCGAGACGCGCGAAGATCGACACGAGCGAGGCGCCGAGCGCGAGCGCGGTCAACGCGGTGACGACCGGACGGGCGTTCGGTTCGAGGCCGCCGGGGCCGGTCAGGTACCAGAACAGCACCGCGATCGCGAGCAAGGCGAGGCCGGCGACCAGCATGCCGGTAATGGCGCCCGCGCGGAACGCGACGGTGAGGCCGTTTTGCAGGCTGGTGCGGGCCGCTTCGGCAGTGCGGACGTTGGAGCGCACCGAGATGTTCATGCCGATGAACCCGGCCGCCCCCGACAGGATGGCACCGATCAGGAACGCCGCGGCGGAGAGCCCGCCGAGGAAGAAGAAGATGATCGCGGCGACGGCGATGCCGACGATGGCGATGGTCGTGTACTGGCGCCGCAAATAGGCGGCTGCGCCTTCCTGGATCGCGCCGGCCACCTCGATCATCCGCGCGTTTCCGGCGGGCGAAGCGAGGACCTGGCGGCTCGTGATGATTCCGTAAAGGACGGCGATGACGCCACAGGCAATGGCGATCAGAAGCAGGTTCATGTGTTTCCCCGTTTTCGCGGCAAACAGAAAAGCCGGCGCGCGGCGTTCGCGGCCGGAGGATGCGCCCCTTTATGAGGCGCGAGCGGAGCTTGCAACCGGGCTCGGTTAGCGGAGGAAGAGAGCCGCGGCGGCGCCCGAGAACAGGCCGCTAAGCGCGATCAGCCATTGGCGGAACGGAACGGCTGTGATGTTCATGGCCAAGCTTCTCCGGCAATCTGATCGGACGTCCGCCGCTGGTCAGGCGGATCGCCGGTTTGCCGGCGGCGAGGGACCCGATCCGGGTGATCCTCGTCCCCCTTGGTAAAGAAAGGGTTGACGGGTCGAGCTCGGGCGGAAGCGCGGCAAGCAGCGCATAATCGTCGCCGCCGCTCGCGGCGAACAGGCGCGAATCCCGATTGTCCCCCCGCGCCCGGACGAAGGCCCCGGACAGCGGCAGGCTGTCGACCTCAATCCCGGCGACGCAGCCGCTCGCCTGGGCAAGCCGCAAGGCATCGAGCAGCAAGCCGTCCGAGACGTCCATCATTGCATTGGCTGCCGGCGCGAGTGCGCGCCCCGGCGCGAGCAACGGCACCGGCCGCCGGTAAACGTCGACCAGCGGACCGGTCGCCTTGGAGTCCTCGAAGAGCTCGGCAAGTCCAGCCGCGGAATCGCCGACCGTCCCGACCAGCCACAGCGCATCGCCGGGCCTGGCGCCGGAACGATCGGGCACGCGCGCCCCTGCCCGGCCCACGGCGGTCAGGCCGAGCACCCGCGGCGCGCCTTGGATGAGCGCAATCGTGTCGCCGCCGATCAGTGGCAGCGCGTAGCTTTCGCACGCCGCCTCGACGCCGCTCAAAAATTCGTCCTCCCACTCGCCGTCGCCGCTGATGGTCAGCGCCAGCAATGCCCCGGCCGGCGTCGCACCCTTGGCCGCGAGGTCGGACAGGTTCACCGCGACCAGCTTCCACCCGACGCTCGCCGGCGGGTCGAAAGGCAGGAAATGCACCCCCTCGGCGATGCTGTCGTGGGTGATGACCAGCCCGTCGAGCACCGCCGCGTCGTCGAGCAGTCCGCGCGCCGCGGGGTCGGTCGCGAACTCACGGAGGCGAGCGATGATGTCGGCTTCGCGCATTACTCCGCCTTGGTGCGCCGTGCCTCTTTCGCGATCGCGTCGAGCAGGCCGTTGACGAAGCCGCTTTCGCGCTTGTCGTAGAAGGCGTGGGCGACGTCGACATATTCGGAGATGACCGTCGCGACTGGCACGTCGGGTCGGGCGATCAGCTCGTAGGCGCCGGCACGCAGGATGGCGCGCAGCGGCCGGTCGAGCCGTTCGAACGTCCAGCCATCGGCCAGCCGATTGCTGAGCAGCGCGTCGATGTCCGTCCGCCGGGCGTCCACCCCGGTGACGATGTCGTCGAAGAAGTCGCGCTCGGCATCGTGATATTCCGCGTCCTCGATCGTCGCGCCGAGCCGGTGTTCGTGGAACTCATGGAGCAATCGCGGGACCGGCGTGCCCTCCATGTCCTGCTGGTACAGGGCCTGGACGGCGGCGAGGCGCGCAGCGGATCGGGAACGGGATCGGACGTGGCTCATTTCGCCGCGGCCGTAGCCGCCGCGTCCGCGGCAAGGAAGGGGGCGAGCGCGTGGGCGACCGCGTCGGGCGCCTCCCACGGCGCGAAATGGCCGGCATCGGGCAGGCGGACTATCCGCAGATCCTCGACCAGCTCATCGAGCCCGTCGAGCTGGACCGGAAGCAGCGCTGGGTCGCGCATGCCCCAGATCACGAGCGTAGGCACTTTCACCTTGGGAAACGGCTTCAGCGCCCAATCCGGGATCGGCACGGTAATGCCGGGCGGCGGAACGATCCGGCGCATCGCGCGGTACCAATTGAGCATCGCGCTGAACGCGCCCGGCTGCGACCAGTCGGCGAGATACTGCCGCTTCTCAGCTTCGGGGATCAGCTTTGGATCGATATGCCCGGAGAAGGTCTTATCGAAGAACCAGTCGTAGCCCTTCACTTCCACTATTTTGTCGAAGCCGGGCGTCCGGAAGATGTTGATATATTGCGAAGCCGCCCGCTGATCAGCGTCCTCGATCACGCTTTTCTGCATGATCACCGGATGCGGAGCGTTGATGATCGCCAGCCGGGTCAGCCGCGGGTCGCCGCGCAGCGCCGCCGGCCAGGCGATCGCTCCGCCCCAGTCGTGGCCGACCAGCGCGAAAGTTTCGAGGGCGAGCACGTCGGCCAGCGCAAAGACGTGATCGACGAGCCTGTCGACGCCATAGGCATCGACCTCCTGCGGCCGGTCCGAGGCGGCGAAGCCGAGCTGGTCGGGCATGACGAGATGGAAGCGATCCTGCAGCCGCGGCGCGACCTCCCGCCAGGTGCGGTGCGATTCGGGAAAACCGTGGAGCATGATGATGGCCGGGCTCGCCGGATCGCCCGCCAGCGCCACGTTGAGCGTGACGCCGGTGCTGAGCGAAACGCGGCGAAACTCGCTCACGGATAGCTGACCGTCTTCGGCATCTCCGGAAGCGGGATGAACTCCTCGTCGTCGCCGGGGATCAGGTCGAAGCGCATCGCCTTCCAATCGTCTTTCGCCTGGTTGATGCGGTCGCGCGAGGAGGAAACGAAGTTCCAGAAGACGTGGCGCGGGGTAGCAAAGGCCTGGCCGCCCATCAGCATGGCCCGCGCGCCGCTCGCGCTGGACAGCTGCGCGGCGTGACCGGGGCGCAGAACGTAGAGCGCGAAAGGCTCGAGCTTCTGGCCGTCGATTTCGGCGTCGCCCCCGACCAGTGTCACTGCGCGCTCGTCCGCGTCCGCGTCGATCGGGACCGCTCCGCCGGCGTCGAGCTCGATATCGGCGTAGATGGTGGGGGAATGGCACGGCGTTCCGGCGGTCGCGCCCCACAAGGTGCCCATCAGCACGCGGGCGCGCGCGCCGCCGGCCTCGATCAGCGGCAGATCGTCGGCGGGGACATGGTCGAATGCCGGGTCGATTTCCTCGCGCCCGTCGGGCAGCGCCAGCCAGGTCTGCATGCCGTAAAGGCTCGGGCCTTGCGCGCGAAGCTCCCGCGGGGAGCGCTCCGAATGAACGATCCCGCGTCCCGCGGTCATTAAGTTGATCGCTCCGGGCTCGATCACCTGGTGCGAGCCGATGCTGTCGCGATGCTCGATCGCCCCGTCGAACAGATAGGTGACCGTGGCGAGGTTGATGTGCGGGTGCGGCCGAACGTCCATTCCGCCGCCTTCGGGCAGCCGCGCGGGACCGAACTCGTCGACGAAGATGAAGGGGCCGACCATCGTCCTTTGCTTGTTGGGCAGCGTGCGGCTGACCTTGAACGCGCCGAGGTCGTGGCTGACAGGCTCCACAACCATTTCGAATGCCGTTTCGACTGTCGCCATCATCCTTCTCCCGGTGCCGTCGCGCGGATCGACAAGGCATGGACTCGCGCGTCCATGAGTTCGCCGAGCGCGGCATAGATCATCCGCTGCCGTTCGACACGGGACTTCCCGGCGAAGGCAGGACTCTCGATCCTGAGGGTGAAGTGGCTCTCTCCTGCCGGATTGTAGCCGCCGTGGCCGCGATGCTTTTCGCTGTCGTCGATCAGCTCCACGCGCGACGGCTCGAGCGATTGCAGCCGCCGAAGCATTTCCGTCGCGACCGGACCGGTTCCTTGGGCGTTCATCACCCTTATATAGGGTGGTTCGATGGCGTCGCGTCAGTCCAAAATGCACGGCCGGGTCGAAGGGGCGAGGGCGTGCTGCGCCGTCCCCGGCTGCGCCGCCCCCGGTGAATATAAGGCGCCCTTGCAGCCGGCCAATTTCGACGGGCCCGGAAGTTGGCGCTTTCTCTGCCTCGACCACGTCCGCGAACATAACGCGCGGTACAATTTCTTCGACGGCATGACCCCCGACGAGATCCAGCAGGCGCAATCCCCGCTCGCCGGGTGGGATCGGCCGGGCCGCCGTTTCGCCGCCGACGGTGCCGATCCGCCCCCTGCGTGGAGCGACTTCGCCGATCCGCTGGACGCGATCGCCGCGCGGTTCGGCCGAACGGGAAGGGACGGGCCGTCGCGCTTCGGCAAGGCCGAGCGGCGGGCGCTCGGCGTGCTCGGCCTCGGCGAGGATGCGGACCGCCACGCCCTTCGCCGGCGCTATTCGCGCCTAGTGCGCCGCTTCCACCCCGACAAGAACGGCGGCGATCGCTCGCACGAAGGCCGCCTCGGCGAGGTGATCGAAGCCTATCAGCTGCTGCGCAAGTCCGCCGCCTTCGCCTAGTCGCGATCGGGCGCGCCGGGCGGGAAGAAGGGGCGATACGGTCGCGCTTCTTCGACGCAGCGACTGACAGGCGGGAGGGCGAGCAGCTCGGCGCGCAGCGCGGCAACGCGTGGGCAATCCGCCGGAATCCGCTCGACCCAGTCCGCATAAAACAAGGACGGCGCCGCGGCACAGCTGACCAGCGACACATGCGGAGGCAGGGCGTTTTCCGACAGCCACCGCTCGAGCCAGGCATAGGCGCGCCGCAGCCCGGCCTTGCCGGCAGCGATCTCCGGCGCGGACGGTTCGTCCCTCAATCCGCCTGCGGCAGGATCGTCCTTGTCGACGAAGTAAGCCGCGACGACCCGCTGCATGTTGCCCATCACATAATTGTCGAACACGCGGTCGATCATTCGCGTGACGACGGCTCGCGCGGGGTCTTCCGGGATGAAGGGCGCGGAACCGGGGTGATGGACCGCCAAATGCTCGATGATCGCGCTCGTCTCGACGACGATTGCATCGTTGTCGATCAGCACCGGGAACTGGCCCGACGGGTGCGCCTTGCCGGTGAAGCTTTCGAATTTCGGCACGGACGGGTCGATCTCGCGGAACTCGAACGGGGTGCCGTTGGCGTAAAGCGCGATTAGCGCCTTCCACGTGTACGACGAGAAGGGGTGACCGTAGAGCGCGAGCGTCACCAGCTGCCGGCTTCCATCTTCTCCCGGCGCGCGAGCTCGTCCTTGCTCGGCTCCTTCGCCGCGAAGCTTCCAGTCCGAACCTCGCCTGCAGGCTCGTAGCTGGTCAGCACGACGCCGGTGCTCGTGACGAATTGATCGACCAGCTTCAGCGCGCCGGGCCGCTCGGATCCGTCGAAGATCCGCTTGCCGCGACCCAGCACGATCGGAAAGGTGATGAGGACGAGCCGGTCGATCAGCCCGGCGGAGAGCAGCGGCGGGTACAGCGTGCTGCTGCCCTGGATCAGGAGGTCGCGGCCTTCGGACCGCTTGAGCTCGGCGACCGCGTCGGCGGTGTCGCCCGAGATTCGATGGCTGTTTTCCCAGCCCAAAGGTTCGTCCGAATGGGTCAGCACATATTTGTTGATGCGCTGGAATTTCTCCCCGATCGGGTCGTCCTGGTTGTGCGGCCAGTAAGCGGCGAAAATGTCGTAGGTCCGCTTGCCCAGCAGCAGGTCGTACGCGCCCATGATGAGTTGCTCGAACGGGCCCATGTCCTCGTCCCAATAGGGCTGAACCCAGCCGCCGAGGTGGAAGTCGCCGGTCGGATCTTCTTCGGGTCCGCCGGGCGCCTGCATGACCCGGTCGAGCGAGACGAAGGCCGCGCCGGTGAGTTTACGCATTGACCGTCTCGCCTTTGAGTGCGGCTTCGATCGTCGCGACGTCGATCTTCTGCATCTTCAGCATCGCCTCGAACGCCCGCTTGGCGGCGTCGCGGTCGGGATCGTCCATCGCTTCGAGGAGGACGCGCGGCGTGATCTGCCACGAGAAGCCCCATTTGTCCTTGCACCATCCGCACGCGCTTTCCTGGCCGCCGTTGCCGACGATCGCATTCCAGTAGCGGTCGGTCTCTTCCTGATTTTCGGTGATCACCATGAAGCTCACGGCTTCGTTCGGCTTGAACAGATCCCCGCCGTTGAGCCCGACATAGGATTGGCCGAGCACGGTGAAATCCACGGTAATTTCATAACCTGCTTCCCCGCCAGGAGAGTCGGCGGGTGCCTTGTGCGCTTTGCCGACATGGCTGTCAGGAAATACCGACGCATAGAATTCCGCCGCCTTGCGGGCTTCGCCTTTGTCGAACCAAAGGCAGGTGACGAGCTTGTTCGTCATGATGTCCTCCTGAATGTCGAAATCCTACTGCCCGCCGACGAGGGCGAATTCGGCGCCCTGCGGGTCGGTGCCGATGATGATCCAGTCGCCGGTCGGGACCTGGTGCGGGCCCATGCCGACGCTTCCCCCGCGCGCTTCAACGGCCTCTTTCGCCGCGGCGATCGAGGGTACGCGGAAATAGAATCGCCACGCGGGCTTGGCGCCCGGCATCACGCCGCACAACGCGCCCAGCCGGGTGCCGCGGTGGTCGATGAAGCGATATTCGCCGAGGTCGCCCATATCCATGAAGTCCCCGGTGTCCCATCCGAACTGGCTCGCGTAAAAGCTGCGGGCGGCCGCGGGGTCGCTCGTGTTGAGTTCGTTCCAGCCGGCCCGTTGCTGCGCCGTCGGCGAGAAGACGTCGCTCTGCGCCTTGGGCTCGGGCGGGGTCGGCTTCATCACGTAGAACGCCGCGCCCTGCGGGTCGGCGACCAGCGCGATGCGGCCGACGCCCGGGATGTCGAACGCCGGCATCAGCGCCGTGCCCCCCGCCTTCACGATCTCCGCCGTCGCTTGGTCGACGTCCGGGACGCTGACATAGCCGAGCCAGACCGGCCGGGCGCCGTGCCGCTGCATCTCGGCGGTCAGCGGCAGCACGCCACCCGCGAACCCGCCGTCGCTTCGGCCGATCATCCGGTAGCCGTTGAACTTCGGCGCCGCCTCGCCGATCGTCCAGCCGATGACGGAATCGTAGAAGGCCTTGGCGCCCTCGGGGTCCGGGGTCATCAGCTCGTACCAGATGAAATCGCCTGTGGCGCCGGCCTCGGCGGGCTTGGCGGCCCGTGCTTCGTCCCGAACGTCGCTCATGGTTCTATCTCCTCGCGCGGAACGAAGGCGCCGTCAGGCCGCGATCGGCGACGGCGACTGCGGGACCTGCTGGTCCGCCGTGTCGACGATCTTCTCGAAGCCGCCCCAGAACATCCGCGGGCCGGAGAAAGGCATGTCGCCTTCCGGCTTCAGGCTCTCGTCCGCCATGATCTTCTGCCACGCCTCGTCCCGGGCCGCCTTGTCGGGCCACTCGATGAAGCTGAACACGACCGTCTCGCCGTCTTCCGCCTTCACGGCGCGATAGAAGTCGGTCACCTCGCCACGCGGAACGTCGTCGGCGACCGCTTCGATCACGCGGTTTGCGCCGTGCTGGCGGAACACCTTGGCCATCTTGGCCGCGAGCGCCTGGTAGGCGTCGCGCTTCTCCTCGGGCACCGGGACGACGAACCCGTCGGCGTAGCTTCCGCCCGCCGAACCTTCCTCGACGATCGTGTCGAAGCCGCCGAGGATCATGCGCTTGCCGTCGAACGGCATCGTCGCGCCCATGTCCTTCATTCGCGGGTCGCTCATGAACTTCGCGTTTGTCGCGTCGCGCTCGGCTCTCGAGGGATATTCGAAGAAGGCGAACACCACCTGCTCGTCCGGCTTGGCGTCGACGGCCTTACGGAAGTCGGTGAGCTTGCCCTGATGGACATCGTCGTCCCAGGCTTCGACGTGCCGCCGAACGCCCAGTTCCCGGCCGATCGGCGCGAAATCGCTCGCATGCTGACGATAGGCGTCCTTGTTCGCTTCGGGGACCGGCGCCACGAATCCTTCAAAATAGGTCATGCTGCTGCTCCTTCAGTCTGGTGTTGGGGTTGGTTGGCGGCGAACACCGCGAGCTGGTCGGCAAGCGCCTGCTTGAAGGCCGGGCGGGCTTCGCCGCGCTCGACCAGCTCCGCGACATTGGGAAACGGATCGAGAAGGTCGGTGCCGCGAAGCTGCCGAAGCACCGTCACCATCATCAGGTCGCCAATGGTGAAGCGGTCTTCCAGCCACTCCTTGGAGCCGAGCGCGTTGGACAGGCAGGCCAGCCGGCCCTTCAGCCGCTCGACGAACGCGGCCCGCGCGCCTTCGGCCCACGGCTCGTCCTTATTGAAGATGCCGATCATGAGCATCGGCAGAAGCACCGGCTCGACGCTGTTGAGCGCCGCGATCAGCCAGGCGATTGCGCGCATCTGCCCGGCGCGGTCGAGCGGCAACAAGCGCTCATCCTGCAGGCCGATGTGAATGAGGATCGCGCCGCTTTCGAATAGCTCGACCTCGCCGTCCTTGAAGATCGGCACCTGGCCGAATGGCTGGTCGCAGAAATAATCGCTCGGCCTCGGCTGGAGCGCGTCGAGCAGGCGCACGCGGTACGGCTGGCCGATCTCTTCCAGCGCCCAGCGGATGCGAAGGTCGCGGACCAGGCCCTGGGCGAACCCCGGAACCCAGCGGAAGGCGCTGATCTCGATCGGTGCGTTCGGGTCGACTGGCATGCTTCCCTCCTGCGCGTTGGGCCTTAGGCCGCGGTCGTCTGTTCGACCGGGTGCGCGCCCTGTTCGGCGAAGCCGGGATCCATCCACATCGGCTCCCAATGATGGCCGTCGGGATCGTCGAAACTGCGGCCGTACATCATTCCGCCCATGTCCTGCCTGGGCCCGACGTCCGCCGTTCCACCAGCCGAGGCCGCGGCTTCCGTAATGCGGTCGACGTCGGCGGGGCTGTCACAGGATATGGCGAGCAGCACCTGACTGCTGTTGCGCGAGTCGGCAATCGGCTTGCGGGTGAACGTTGCATAAAAGGGGTGAGTGAGCAGCATCACCGCAATCGTGTCGCTGAGCACCATCATTGCCGCCGCCTCGTTGCTGAACTTGGGCTCGTTGCGGAAACCGATCGCCTCGTAGAACGCCTTCGAGCGTTCGAGATCGGTGACGGGCAGGTTCACGAAGATCATCCGGGTCATGCGCGTTCCTCCGTTCGCGACTCGATTCCCTTGCCTTTTGACGCTTGAAGTCATAAATTGCAACTATGCAGTTAGAAAAAATAACCGAGATGCGAAAGCGCGACGAGAAGCGACGCTATGACGACGCCTGCGGATTGGCCCATGCGATGGAGTTGCTGGGTGAGCGCTGGGCGATGCTCGTGCTTCGCGAGCTGGCCTACGGCCCGCGGCGCTTTTCCGAGTTGAAGACCGACCTGCCCGGGATCAGCGCGAACGTCCTGTCCCAGCGCCTGTCCGAACTCGAGTCGCGCGGCCTGGTTTGCAAGAGGAGGCTTCCGCCGCCGGCGTCGGTGCAGGTCTATGAAGCGACCCGGTGGGGCCTGGAGGCGATCCCGGTCATCGCCGCGCTGGGTCGGTGGGCCGCGCGCAGCCCGCTGCACGATCCGACGCTCCAGATGAGCCACGTTTCGGTCATCATGTCCCTTCAGACTCTGATCTCGCCGGAGCGCGCCGCGGGTCTCGACGCGCGCATCGGCTTTCGCTTCGGCGAGGCAAGCTATGTGGTCCGTGTCCGCGACGGCCGTCTCGACGTCGATCGCGACGAGCCCGAAGGGTGCGATGCCATGTTCAGCGGTCCGCCGAGCGCGGTTGCGGGCGTGATCCATGGCGGCGCGCCATTTGAAACCATCCGCGTCGAGGGAGACATGGCGCTGGCGAAGCGGTTCGTCACTCTTTTCCCGCTGCCGGAAAAAATCGCCGCGCATTGAGGCCGGCGCGGCCTTCTTCTAAGGCGCCCCGCGATGACTGAGATTTCCAATGTAGAGCCCGACAGCCGGAGCGAGACGATCATGGCCGCGCCCGACAGGATGATGAAGGTGCGTGAGGCGTTCGGCGTCGAATCGGATATGGAGGTCCCGGCCTTCAGCGAGGCGGACGAGCGCGTCCCCGATCTCGACCCCACCTATGTCTTCGACCCCGGCACCACGCTCGCCATCTGTGCCGGCTTCGCGAAGAACCGGCGGGTGATGGTCCAGGGCTATCACGGGACGGGCAAGTCGACCCACATTGAGCAGGTCGCCGCGCGGCTGAACTGGCCGATGATCCGCATCAACCTCGACGCCCACATCAGCCGCATCGACCTCGTAGGCCGCGACGCGATCGTGCTTCGCGAAGGCCAGCAGGTGACCGAGTTCCGCGAAGGCTTGCTGCCGTGGGCGCTGCAACACCCGGTCGCCTTGGTGTTCGACGAATATGACGCCGGCCGGCCCGACGTGATGTTCGTCATCCAGCGCGTGCTCGAGGCCGAGGGCAAGCTCACGCTGCTCGACCAGAACCGGGTGATCCGCCCCAACCCCTGGTTCCGGCTGTTCGCGACCACCAACACGGTTGGCCTGGGCGACACGACCGGCCTCTACCACGGCACCCAGGCGATCAACCAGGGCCAGATGGACCGCTGGAACATTGTCACGACGCTCAACTATCTGCCCGCCGAGGTCGAGGCCCAGATCGTGCTTGCCAAGTCGGGCGAATATGACGAGCCCGGCGGCAAGGCGATCGTCGATAAGATGATCAAGGTCGCCGACCTGTCGCGGCAGGGCTTCATTAACGGCGACATCTCGACGGTCATGAGCCCGCGCACTGTGATCAGCTGGGCCCAGAACGCGCACATCTTCGGCGACGTCGGCTATGCTTTCCGCGTGTCGTTCCTCAACAAGTGCGACGAGGCCGAGCGGCCGCTCGTCGCCGAATATTACCAGCGCGTGTTCGGCGAGGACTTGCCCGAGAGCGTCGTCGGCAAGGCTTGACAGCCAGCGCCAAACGCTTGCGCAGGCGGCAAAAATCGACATGATGACGGCGAAGCCTGACGCTTCGTCATTCTCGGGGGACCTCGCGTGATTGCTGTTCTTGTTGCCGCCGCCGCGGCCGGCGCCGATGCTCAACCTGCGCCGTCTCCGGCTCCGCCGCCGATCGTTGTCGCTCCGCCCGTGATTACGGTTGCGCCGCCGCCTGCTCGCTTCGCGCCGAAGCCGGACGCGAAGCCGTCGGGCAAGGGCTACGTCGCCCTGACATTGCCGCAGGTGCTCCTTCCCCCGGCCGAACCGATCGCACCGGGTACCGAACGTGTGCTCCAGCCCGGCGATACCTTGTTCTCCGCGCGCACGGGCTTCCTAATGGCGGCGACGCTGGACCAGGAAATGTCCCTCGCCATCGCCGGCAAGGACGCAACCCTGCCCAAGGGGACGATCCTGTTGCGCTCGTTCGCCGGCGGTGGAGACATTCGGACGCTTCCGAAGGGCCGGAGCATCTATTGCGCGGACCCGCAATATGATGCCGGGCGCGGAATCGCCGCGCTGCTGACGCTCGGTCTCAGCAACCTCGGCACGCGCTTGTCCAAGACGACGCAATTCTGTTTCGTCGACAGCGATTCCGACAAGCGGCTTGACCGCGCCTTCCTGGTCGGCACCAAGCGGCCCGAGGACCGTGTGACGGTCGAGGTTCAACCCACCGACTATACCGCCCAGTTCAACATGCCGACGCCGGGCGACGCCGCCGTGTCGTTCGTCTATCGCGGACAGCGGCTGCTCGCCGGGCCGCTGTTCGAGCTGCGCTACAGCGGCGCGGCCGGCAACATCGCATCGATCAGGCACATGGGCGAAAAGGGCAAGCTCGCGACCACCAGGTCGACAGTGGGCATCAAGCTCGACAAGCTTCCGCAGACCATCTCGCTCGCTACCGCAAAGGTGACGGTGCTGTCGATCGATCCGGAGACTCGGGCCGCGCGGGTCCGGGTCGACCAGGACATCCGCCTCACCCCGTTCAGCCTCACCTACACGCCGCAAACGATTTACGTGTACGTGCCGCGCTAGGCGCCGCTGGCGTTCGCCCTATCGCGGCGTCTAGAGTGGCGCGGCTATATGGCTGAACGCATCGACCTTTTCCGCCGCGCGCTCGCCGGCGCCGCCCGGGCCATTGCCCGCGATGCAGACGTCGACGTCGTTTTCGCGACCGAGACGGCGGCATCGGGCAAGACGGCGCGCGTGCCATCACCCGGTCCGGCGCTGGAGCCGCGGCTGGTCGCCGAGGCGCGCGGGGCGGCGGATTCGGTCGCTCTAAAATTGCGCCATCACGACCCACGCGTGCATGCGCGAATTGCCCCAGCGGATGCTGACGCGCGCGCCGTGTTCGACGCCCTCGAGACGGCGCGGGTCGAAGCGCTCGGCGCGCGGGCAATGGGCGGGGTTCGCGAAAATCTCGCTCGGCTGACCGAGGCCCGCGTCCGCGGCGACGCGATCGTCCGCGCGCGAACGGCGGAGGAAGTGCCGCTCGCGACCGCTGTCGGTCTGCTCGCCCGCGAACGGCTGACCGGCGAGGCGCCGCCGCAGGCCGCGCTCGCGGGCCTCAAGCTGATCACTCCGTGGATCGAGGAGAAAGCCGGCCCCGAGCTCGATTCCCTGGCTCTCACCGTCGACGACCAGAGCGCTTTCGCGAAGCTGGCGCGGCAGCTGCTCGAAGACCTCGACCTGGCGGCCGCGGAGGAGATGGCCGAGGACGAGCCGGACGACGGTGGCGACCAGGCCGAGGGTGAGGAGGGCGGCGAGGCCGCCGAGGAAGGCGACGAGGGCACGCCGGGCGGCGGCGACGTCGAGATGCGCGGCGAGGAGGCCGAGGACTCGGCGGCCGACGAGGGCCGCAGCGAGGAGATGGAGGTCGGCGACGACGAGTCCGTCGCCGGCGAGGACATCAGCGAAAGCGCTTTCGCTTCGCCCGGGCGCCGCAACTGGGAGCTGGCACCCGAGACCGACTATAAGGTCTATACGACGCGGTTCGACGAGATCGTCGAGGCGGGGGAGCTGTGCGACGAGGAAGAGCTCGGCCGGCTTCGTTCCTATCTCGACCAACAGATGGGCGGGCTGCAGAACGTCGTTACCCGCCTCGCCAACCGGCTGCAGCGGCGGCTGCTCGCCCAGCAGGCGCGAAGCTGGGACTTCGACCAGGAAGAGGGACTGCTCGACGCCGCTCGGCTGGCCCGGGTCGTCGTCAGCCCGGACCATTCGCTGAGCTACAAGGTCGAGCGCGACACCGAGTTCAAGGACACCGTTGTGACTCTGCTGATCGACAATTCAGGCTCGATGCGCGGGCGGCCGATCGCGATCGCCGCCATTTGCGGCGACATCCTTGCCCGCACACTGGAGCGGTGCGGCGTCCAGACCGAGATCCTCGGCTTCACAACCCGCGGCTGGAAGGGCGGCCAGAGCCGCGAGGCGTGGCTGGCCGACGGACGCCCGGCAAACCCCGGCCGGCTCAACGATCTTCGCCACATCGTCTACAAGCGCGCCGACGAGCCCTATCGCCATGCCCGCCGCCATCTCGGGCTGATGATGCGCGAGGGGCTCTTGAAGGAGAATATCGATGGCGAGGCACTCCTCTGGGCGCACAACCGGCTGATCGCCAGGCCCGAGGAGCGGCGCATCCTGATGGTGATTTCCGACGGCGCCCCGGTCGACGATTCGACCGCCAGCGCCAACGGCGGCGCCTATCTCGAGCGGCACCTCAGGCAGGTGATCGAGTGGATCGAGAAGAAGTCGCCGGTCGAGCTCATCGCCATCGGCATCGGCCACGACGTTACCCGCTATTACGAGCGCGCGGTCACCATCATGGACGCCGACCAGCTCGCCGGGGCGATGGTCGAGCAATTGGCGCGATTGTTCGAGAGCCCCTGAAGAAAATTGGGCCCGACACGGTTACGCGTGCCGGGCCCCCCTCGTTACGCGACGCGAGGGAAACTGCCTGTGTCCAGGCATGGCGGGGAAAAGGGGGAAACCCCGCCGGATGACGGGGCTTATGCCCGATTCGCGGGCAATACAGGCTGAACGCAGAATGCAGCCTGCGTTCAGGAATTTCCGTTTCCGTGCAGCGGTTTAGGCTGCTTTTTCAGCGGCCTTCTTGGCGATCTCGCGCTTCAGCTTGCGAGCCCTCAGCGAAAGCTTCTCTTCGCTCGTCTTCATCAGCCAGTTGTCGAGGCCGCCGACATGCTCGACCGAGCGCAGCCCGTGCGTCGACACCCGCAGCTTCACGCTCTGCCCGAGCGCGTCGGAGATCAAGGTCACGTTCTGCAGGTTCGGCAGGAACGTGCGCTTGGTCTTGTTGTTGGCGTGGGAAACATTGTTGCCCACCTGCCGGCCCTTGCCGGTCAGCTCGCAAACCCGCGACATGGTCTAATCCTGATTCTGAGCGGGCACGTGGATGCGCCCGGAAAGCGCCGCCCGTTAGCCGCTGGGGTCGCCCCCGTCAACGTCGCCGGCGGCAACTCTCGGCATCTCGCCGCGTTACGGCCATGAATTCGCAACTGCGGGAGAGCGATCCATGCGCGCCGTCCTCCTCGTCCTGATCCTGATCGTGATTGCCGCCTTGGTTTTGATCGCGACCGGTTTGGTCGACATCAACCAGATCCGCGGGGCGAGCGCGCCCGAAATCTCGACCACCGACAACGGCGTGGTCGCCAAGGGCGGGCAGGCGCCGGCGTTCGACGTCGAGACCGGCTCGGTCAAGGTCGGGACGCAGAACGCGACCGTAACGGTGCCGAAGATCGAGGTCGAGCCGGCGGGCAATACGACCCAGGCCAATGCGGCCAACGCGATGTAGCTGACAGCCCGGCCGCGCTTGGCTAGGCGGCGGCATGGCCTTTCCGCTTCCCGCGCCAATGCGCCGCGCGCTCGAGCTCGCCGCCGAGGCCGCCGCGGCCGGCGAAGTCCCCGTCGGCGCGGTCGTCACAAGGGGTGAATCGATCGTCGCCGAGGCGCGAAACGCCATGCGCGGCAACCTTGACCCGACCGCGCACGCCGAGATCGAGGCCATTCGCGCGGCCGCGGCCAAGCTTGGCACGTCGCGCCTCGACGATTGCACGCTCTGGGTGACGCTCGAGCCGTGCGCGATGTGCGGGGCGGCGATTTCGCTGGCGCGCATGGAAGCGCTGCGCTTCGCCGCGGAAGATCCCAAGGGCGGCGGCGTGGTGCACGGCGCCCGGATTTTCGCCCAGCCCACCTGTCATCACCGCCCCGACGTGCTCGGCGGGATCGGCGAAAGCGAAGCCGCCGACCTCCTCCGCAAATTCTTCGCCGAACGGCGCTAGCCGCGGTACGGCACGACGCGGATTTCGACCCGGCGGTTCGCCGCGCGTTGCTCCTCCGTCTGCTCGACCGGATAGAGCGGCGCGGTTTCGCCCAGGCCCTTCGACGCGATCCTGCTCCTGGCCACACCCCGCCCGCCGAGGAATGCGGCGGCGGCGCCGGCGCGCTTCTGCGACAGCGCGAGATTCCCTTCCGCCGAGCCGGTCGTGTCGCTGTGCGCGAGCACGTCGACATAGGTCTGGTTGTAGGTCTTCAAGGTCCGCGCGATCTCCGTCAGCGTCGCGCTGATCTGCGGCTTGATCGCCGCGCTCCCCTGGTCGAAGGTCAGGGTGGCGGGCACGCGGATCAGGATCCCGTCAGGCAGGCGCAGCACGTCGATCCCGATGCCCGCGGTCTGGCGCCGCAGTTCCTGTTCCGCCTGGTGCATGTAATTGGGAACGGCCGCGGGGCTGAGCGGGCGGATCCTCGCCGCCCGGAGCTTCGCCGCGCGGGCCTTGCGGCCGTTGATGATGTCGCCATTGAGATAGGCCGCGCTCAGGCCGAGGGCGGTGAACGCCGGCGGCCGTATGGGCGGCGGCGGCGCGGCTGGCTGGCCGAACGGGCTCGTCCCGCAGCCGCTCGCCAGCAAGGCGAGGGCGCCGGTCGCGATCATCGATAGGCTGCGGGTTCGATTCATCTTGGCTGCTCCGGGGGTCGGTAGGCTGAAGCGATGAACCAGCCCACCACGCCACGGTTCCGCCAGCGAATCAATCGCTAACTTGTGAACCGCCGCCGCGGGAGGCTACACAGGCCCGACGCCGATGAGCGAGACCCTTTCCCCGATACCGTGGCTCGACGTCCTCCTGATCCTCGCGCTGATCGGGCTGAACGGCCTGTTCGCGATGAGCGAGCTCGCGATCGTCTCGTCGCGCGAGGCGCGGCTGAAGGCGCTCGCCCAGTCGGGAAGCGGCGGGGCGCAATGTGCACTCGAGCTCGCGGCGGAGCCGGGACGCTTCCTGTCGACGGTCCAGATCGGGATCACTCTGATCGGCATCCTCGCCGGCGCTTATTCGGGTGCGAGCCTCGGTGGTCCGGTCGCGGAGCGCATTGCCGCGCTGGGCGTCGATCCCGAAACCGCCCAGCCCGTCGGCTTCGGCGTGGTGATCGTCCTCACGACGTTCGTCTCGCTGATCATCGGCGAACTCGTCCCCAAACAGTTCGCGCTTCGCTCGCCGGAGCCGATCGCGGTGGTGATGGCGCGCCCCATGCGGTGGCTGGCCCGACTGACCGCGCCATTCGTCTGGCTGCTCGACCGCACCAGCGCGCTGATCTTCCGCCTGTTCCGTCTCGACCGCGAATCGAAGAACCAAGTTACGGCGGAAGAGCTCCATCTGGTCGTCGCCGAAGCGCAAAGCGCCGGCGTGCTCGAGGAAAGCGAGCGTGCGATCATCTCCGGGATCGTCCGGCTCGCCGATCGCCCGGTGCGCGAAGTGATGACCCCGCGGACCGACGTCGACTGGATCGACGTCCGCGCGACGGCCGAGGAAGTGCGCGCCGCCCTGCTGCGGATTCCGCACAGCCGGATTCCCGTCGCGGCCGGTTCGATCGACAATATCGTTGGCGTGATCCAGACCCGCGACGTGCTCGCCTGCGCGCTCGAGGGCCGGCCGCTCGAACTCGATCGGCTGCGCCGAGAAGCGCCGGTCATTCCCGACCTCATGGATGCGATGGACGCGCTCGTGGTGCTACGCAGCGCCGACGTCCCGCTGGCCCTGGTCCATGACGAGTACGGGCATTTCGATGGGATCGTCACGCCCGGCAGCATCCTCGCCGCGCTTGCCGGAACCTTTGCCCACGACGTCGAGCAGGGCGAGGAGCCGCCGCTGGTCGAACGCGACGACGGCAGCTGGCTGGTTTCGGGAGCGGCGAGCGCCGATCTGCTTGCCGACCGGCTAGGCGTGAACCTTCCGGACGAGCGCGATTATTCGACGGTCGCCGGCTTTGCGCTATCGGTCCTCAAGCACTTGCCGGAGACCGGTGAGAAGTTCCGCCACGACGGCTGGGCGTTCGAGGTCGTCGACATGGACGGGCGCAAGATCGACAAGCTGATCGCCTCGCGCCCGAGGCGCAAGCCGCCCGAACAGCAGCGCGCGGCGGAGACCGCCTAGAGCTTGCCGAACCGCTGCTCGTAGCCGTCGATGTCGCGGCGCCCGAGATAGTCGGCCTGCTCGACGATCCGGTCGCGCGCGATGCGTCCGCTGAACGCGCCGAGCTGGGCATCGAGGCGCTCGATCTCGGTCGGCGTGAGGTGCGCGAGCTGGTCGAATCGGTTGAATCCGAGGTCGTGCAGCGCGGTGGCGAACTTCGGGCCGACGCCCTTCATCCGGCAGAAGTCGTCGGCCGGCTCGGCGGCGCCGGACAGCTTGCGGTGGACGGGAGCGCCGAGCAGCTCGCCGGTGACATCGCTGGTCGCCGCCGCCGCCTCCCCGGCCAGCCCCCGGCCTTCCGCATTCTTCGCCTGTTGCATGTGCGGCCGGACCGGCGCGCTGTCGGTCAAACGGACGCTCTGCCGCGCCCGCAGCAGCCTGACGGCGATCGCGGCGGCGATCGCCGCGACGAGGAGGAGCCACCAATATTCGCGGATGAATTCCATTCGGTTCACCAATTCCATTGCGCGTTGTAGCGACGACGAAGCTCGACCAGATAAGCGAGGCCGAGGCCAATAAGGAAGCCCAGGAGCGCGGCCAACGTTCCTTCGAGGAGCAACGGCGGTCCGGCCGGCTTCGCGGACCAGGCCGCGCGGCTCACGCCGGGCAGCGTCTCCATCGTGCGGACGAGCTCGCTCCGCTGGAAATCGTCCGCCGGGCCGCTGAGGATGAGCCGCCGGGTCAATGGCCGGCGATCCAGCTGCGCGCGGATCTGCGGCACTTCCCAAGCCACGGCCGTGGCTCGGGCATCGGCTTCGATGGCGCGGGCAAGGCGCTCGGCCGCCCCGAGTGGGCCGTGCCACAGCGCGATCCCGACGCAAAGCGTCACCGAGCCCGCGGCGAGGGTGATCCAGCGCCGGCGATCGCGGTGAACGATCCGGAGCACGTCACCCGCGACCCGGTCGCGCGGGCGGATGATCCGCGCGCGGAAGCCGACGAGCCCGGTGATGGTCCCGATCAGGAGGCCGCCGCCGAACAGCGGTCGGAAGTAATTCCAGAACGTATCGGAATCGCTCCAGAAGGTGCCGACATAGTCCCAGAAGCTGCTCATGTTGCCTCGCGGGCGAGTTCGCGCCAGCCGATGTCGCGCCTGTGGAAACCGTCGGCGAAGTCGATCTGGTCGACCGCCCGGTAGGCGCGCGCCCGCGCATTGGCGAAGGATTCGGCGACGGCGGTCACGGCCAGCACTCGGCCGCCGCTGGCGACGAGCCCCGCGGCGCCGAGCGCGGTCCCGGCATGGAAGACAGTGACGCCTTCGACCTGCTCCGCGGCTTCGATCGCTCGAATTGCGCCGCCGCTCGCCGGCGTGCCGGGATAGCCGCGCGCCGCCACGACGATGGTGACGGCATGGCGCTGTGCGAGGTTCGGCGGAGCGATCTCAGCCAGCCGACCGCCGGCGACGGCGGCGAGCAGCTCCCCAAAATCGCCTTCGATCAGCGGCATGATCGCCTCGCACTCCGGGTCGCCGAAACGCACGTTATATTCAATCAATCTGGGTCCGTCGGCGGTGAGCATCAGGCCGGCGTAGAGCACCCCCCGAAACGGCGTTCCCGCTGCCACGAGAGCGCGCGCGGTCGGGCGCACGATCTCTTCCATCGCTCGAGCGGCCAGCTGCTCGGTCAGCACCGGCGCGGGGGCATAGGCGCCCATTCCGCCGGTGTTCGGCCCGGTGTCGCCATCCCCGACCCGCTTGTGGTCTTGTGCTGAAGCCAGGAAGACGGCCGTCGCCCCGTCGACGAGTGCGAACAGGCTCGCTTCCTCACCCGCCAGAAACTCCTCGATGACCAGCGGCGCGTCTCCCGCCGCGGCAATCGCAGCTTCGGCCTCGTCGCGGCTGGTGGCGACTGTGACACCCTTGCCTGCGGCGAGGCCGTCGGCCTTGACGACGACAGGGATGGAGAAATGATCCAGCGCCGCCAATGCATCCGACTGGCGTTCGGCGCGGACATAGTCGGCGGTCGGAATCCGGTTGGCCCGGCACAAGTCCTTGGTGAAGCCCTTGGATCCTTCGAGCCGGGCGGCGGCCGCGTCCGGGCCGAACACCGCAATGCCCGCTTCGCGAAGGGCGTCGGCGACCCCCGCGACCAACGGCGCTTCCGGACCGATCACGACGAGGTCGATCGCCTCGGCCCTGGCGAGTCCCAGGACCGCTGCGGGATTGCAGGGATCGACCGGTACGATCTCAGCCCAGCGCGCGATCCCGGGGTTCCCGGGCCCGGCGATCAGCCGTTCGCAGCTCGGCGATTGCCTAAGCCGCCAGGCGAGCGCATCCTCGCGCCCGCCCGAACCCAAGAGAAGGATATTCATGGATCTCCCTGACGACACGAGCCCCGGCCTGTTAGCGAAGGTCGCCCCCGGCGACAATTCGCCGCCGCTCAGCGTCAGCGAGCTGTCGGGCGCGCTCAAACGTACCATCGAGGCGGCATTTGGCGCGGTCCGAGTGCGCGGCGAGATCTCGGGGTTCAAGCGTCACAATTCAGGGCATTGCTACTTCACCCTGAAGGACGAGAATGCGTGCATTGACGCCGTCATCTGGCGAACCAATGCGGCCGTCGTCGCGTTTCGGCCGGAGGACGGGGCGGAAGTCATCGCGACCGGCAGGCTCACCACCTACGCGGGTCGCTCAAAGTATCAGATCGTCGTCGAACGGATGGAGCTGGCCGGCGAAGGTGCGCTGCTCGCGCTGCTCGAGCGCCGACGCAAGGCACTCGCGGACGAGGGGCTGTTCGACCCGGCGCGCAAGCGCAAGCTGCCGTTCCTGCCCGGCGTCATCGGCGTGGTCACCTCGCCGACCGGTGCGGTGATCCGCGACATCATCCACAGAATCGAGGATCGCTGCCCGACGCGGGTGATCGTCTGGCCAGTCCCGGTCCAGGGCGAGGGCGCCGCCGCCCGGATCGCGGAGGCCATCCGTGGCTTCGCACAGGTCGAGCCGAAGCCGGACCTGCTGATCGTCGCGCGCGGTGGCGGCTCGATCGAGGATCTTTGGGCGTTCAACGAAGAGGCGGTTGTCCGGGCCGCGGCCGAATCCCCCATACCCCTAATTTCCGCAGTGGGGCACGAAACCGACACGACGCTGATCGACCATGCGGCGGACCTGCGCGCTCCGACCCCGACCGCCGCGGCGGAGATCGCCGTCCCGGTCCGCTCGGAGCTGTTGGCGGAGCTGCGCGAACTCGGCCATCGCGCCCAGCAGCGCCTGGGCCGCCAGACCGAACGGTGCCGCGAAAGGTTCGAGTTGACCGTCTGCCGCTGGCCCCATCCGGAGGCGCTCTTCGCCCCGGTCTCGCAGCGGCTCGACGAGCTGGGCGAGCGCCTTCCCCGCTCGCTGTCAGCGCGCGCGGGCAACGCGCGCGCGGACATGAACCTAGTCGTGTCGCGCCTTCGCCGGGACTTGGTCGATCAGCGCATCGCTCGGCTCTCGGAACGGCTCGGGGCGGCCTGGAAGATGGCTGAGCTTGCCCATCCGGAGCGCCCGCTCGCGCGCGGGTTCGCACGCGTCACCGGCCGGTCGGGGAAGACCCTAACCAGCGCGGCCGCGGCGCGCGCGGCGCGGGAACTGCGGCTCCGGTTCGGCGATGGCGAAGTGGACGCGGCGGTCGGTGGTGAACCGGGGCGGCCTCCGATTGTTGAGCGCAAAGCGAGGCGTGCTTATGTCGAGCCCCAGCGCGGCTTGTTCGACGCGCCGGAGGAGTGATGGCGATGCTGATGTCCGGAAGCGGAAGACCCGCGCGAGTTCATTACCTGGCCGGCATGTTCCGCCTGCTTTCGGACGGCGATCACGTGGTGTGCGCGGTGACCGGCGCAACGATCCCGATCCATGAGCTGCGGTATTGGAGCGTCGCGCGGCAGGAGCCCTATGCCGACGCCGCGGCGGCGCTGAGGGCCGAGCAGGGCTCGACCTAGCCGATCCGCTTCACCCGGATTCCCGGCTGGCCGTTGACCCGCAGGTAGAACGCCCCGAACGTGCCGCGCGCCACGACGACCTTCTGGCCGCGCTCGGGCGGCAGCCCGAGCGGAGCGTCGTCCTGCTGAGCCCAGGTCGAACCGTCGGCGAGCGACACGATCCACGCGCCGTAAGGATCCTGGGACGCTTTCCTGATCGTGCTGGAGATTTCTTTCACATCGTCGTCGGCGCCGCCGAACAGCCCGCCGAAGTCGGGGATCGAGAAGCCGAACAGCGAGCGCTTCGCCTGGGTCGCGCGCGCTCGATCGATCAGGACCAAATCCTTCTTGGCGATCGCCTGGTCGACCGCCAGGGTCTCGCGATCGTAGCAGGCGAGCCGCTGCGCATTGTCGGTAATGGCCCGGCAACCCAACAGGCGCTGGACATTTGCCGGAGTGCCGGTCGCCACGGGCCCCTTCGCCACGGCCGAGCCCGTCGGGATCGTTGCAAAAGCCGCTGTAATCAAAACGAATTTTCGCATTCCCGCCCGTCCCCTATGGTGCTTCGCGAGCCTAGGCCGATCAGGCTGGAAAGCACAAGCGCGGGCTGTTGCAAAATTGATACAGCGTTTGGACAACTCGCGCCCTGACGACCCGCAGGCGTTGCCAGCCTCTCGCGCCATAACTTATCACGAGGTGCAGTTCGGCAAAGTTGCGTTTGCCGTTCCACGGCAGTCGTGCCTCAGGCTCGGCTAGTGAAGGGGATGAATTTTATGAAGCTCGATTTCCGTCAGCGCCTGCTCACGACGACTCTTCTGGTCGGCGCCGCCAGCATGGCTGCTTCGCCTGCCTATGCGCAGGACACCACCCAGCCGGAACCGGCCGCGGGGAGCCAGCCGGCAACCGCCCAAACCGAGCCGCCGCCGGCGAACGCTGAGGGCGAGCCGGTCCGTTCCGCTTCGGACATCACCATCACCGGCACGCGCATTCCGCAGCCGAACCTGACTTCGGCCAGCCCGGTCACGGTGCTCAATAGCCAGGACATCAAGCTTCAGGGCACGACCCGCACCGAGGACCTAATCAACTCGCTGCCGCAATCGTTCGCGGCGCAGGGTTCGAACATCTCCAACGGCTCCACCGGAACCGCGTCGGTCAACCTGCGCGGCCTGGGTTCGGTCCGCACGCTGGTGCTGGTCAATGGCCGCCGCCTCCAGCCCGGCGATCCGCGCATCGGCTCGATCGCGGACATCAACTTCATCCCGTCATCGATCGTGAAGCGCGTCGACGTGCTCACCGGCGGCGCCTCGTCGGTGTACGGCGCGGACGCGGTCGCGGGCGTCGTCAACTTCATCATGGACACGAGCTTCCGCGGCCTTCGCATCGACGCCCAGGCCTCGACGTTCATGCATTACAATGACGGCGCGGACCACGTCATCAACGCGAACTTCCAGTCGAACCGCAACTTCCGGCCGCCGCATGGCATGAGCGTCAACGGCGGCGCGCAGGACCTCTCGGTCGCCTTCGGCGCCGGGTTCGACGACAATCGCGGCTCGATCATGGCCTATGCCACCTACCGCAAGCAGGACGCGGTCCTGCAGGCGACCCGCGACTATTCCTTCTGTTCGCTCGCGGCGCGATCGACCCGCGGTCAAGGCAATCCGCCGAGCGACTTCACGTGCGGCGGCTCGGCCACATCGGCGACCGGTACCTTCTTCACCAACGTCGGCACCTTCCAGGTGCAGGGCAACCAGTTCGTGCCGGGTTCGACGCCGTTCAACTTCGGCCCGTACAACTTCTACCAGCGTCCCGACGAGCGCTACACGCTCGGCGCGTTCGCCGAGTATGAGATCAGCCCGGGTGCCCGGCCGTATCTCGAAGCGATGTTCATGGACGACGTGTCCAACTCGCGCATCGCGCCTTCGGGTGACTTCTTCAACACCACGACCATCAACTGCGACAACCCGCTTCTGTCGACCCAGCAGTTCAACACGATCTGCGTCCCGGCGAACACCTTCGTCGATGGCCAGGGCGTGACCCGGGCGGTCGCCTACACGGGCCGGCGCAACGTCGAGGGTGGCGGCCGCGAAGACCACCTCGAGCACCAATCCTACCGCATTGTCGGCGGTATCCGCGGCGACGTCCTGCGGGGCGTGTCCTACGATACCTACTATCAGTACGGCACGACCAAGCTGTCCCAGGTCTACCTCAACGACCTGTCGGTCAGCCGCATCCAGATGGCGCTCGACGTGATCGCCAACCCGGCAGTCAACGGCGTGCCCGGCATCCCGGCGGGAACTCCGGTTTGCCGGATTCAGGTCACCGACCCGACCAACCTGGTCGGCCAGAACTGCGTGCCGTGGAACATCTTCACGACGGGCGGCGTGACGCCGGAGGCTCTCGAGTTCCTCGCTATCCCGCTCGTCCTGCGGGGCCACGTCAGCGAGATTGTTGCCAACGCCAACGTCACGCTCGACGGCGGCGAATATGGTGTGCAGACGCCGTGGGCGGATCGTGGCATCGGCCTGAACTTCGGTGGCGAGTATCGCAAGGAGTCGCTCGAGACCCAGCCGGACACCGCGTTCCAGCTCGGCGAGGGTGCGGGCCAGGGTGCTCCGACCTTGCCGGTCTCCGGTAAGTTCGACGTCCGCGAGGCGTTCGCCGAGCTTCAGATTCCGATCATCAGCCACTCGTTCATCGACGAGCTGACGCTGACCGGCGGTTACCGCTATTCCGACTACAAGGTGGCGGGCAATCACTTCAATACCGACACTTACAAGGTGGAAGTCCGGCTGGCGCCGGTCCGGGACTTCCGGGCCCGCGCGAGCTACAACCGGGCGGTGCGCGCACCGAACGTGGTCGAGCTCTTCGGCCCGCAGTTCGTCGGTCTTGGCGGAACGGTCGACTCGTGCGCCGGCCCGGCGGTCGGCGGCCTGGTCAACGGCTTCACCGCGGCGCAATGCGCGTTCAGCGGCGTGACCGCGGCCCAGTTCGGCAACATCGTCGCCAACCCGGCTAACCAGTACAACGCCCTGTTCGGCGGTAACACGAGCCTGGCGCCGGAGAAGGCCGATACCTACACGGCCGGTGTCGTGCTGCAGCCGCGCTGGATCCCGGGCCTCGCTTTCTCGGTCGACTATTTCGACATCAAGATCGAGAACTTGATCAGCACGCTGGGCTTCCAGACGATCCTCAGCCAGTGCTTGTCGAGCGGCGATCCCTTCTTCTGCTCGAAGATCAACCGTGCTCCGGGCAGCGGCTCGCTGTGGTTGTCGTCGGCCGGGTTCATCGAGACCACCAACACCAACATCGGTGGCATGAGGACCAAGGGCTGGGACATCAACGGCAACTACTCGCACAAGCTCGGCGGGATCGGGACGGTCAACGTCGCCTATGTCGGAACCATCCTCGACACGCTCGAGATCGACACCGGCGTCGTTCCGCTCACCGGCACGGGGAACGGCAAGTTCGACTGCGCCGGCTTCTACGGGAACACCTGCGGAAGCTTCCTGACCGGCGCTCCCAACCCGAAATATCGTCACAAGCTGCGGCTGGGCCTGACCCTGCCGAACGGCCTGGGCGTCTCGGGCCAGTGGCGCTACTTCTCGTCGGTCAAGAACGACGGCCTGAACGATGACTGCGACATCAACCCGTCGGGTCCGAGCGGCTGCGTTTCGGTGGTGAATCCGGGCAACCAGAAGATCAAGGCCCAGAGCTACTTCGATCTGGCGCTGACCGCCCGGATCACCGACCGGTACAATTTCCGTATCGGCGCGAACAACATCCTCGACACGGATCCGCCGGTGGTCGGCAGCGAAGTGTCGAACGCGCCGTTCGGCAACGGCAACACCTTCCCGCAAGTCTATGACGCGCTGGGTCGGTTCCTGTTCGCCGGCGTCACGGTCAACTTCTAACTTAACCGATACCCACTCGACGGCGGGCCTCCTCGTGAGGTCCGCCGTTTTCTTTTGCGCCGCGGCCATTAGACTTTGCGCTCATGAGCGACGAGTTCGCGACCGCCATGGGCCTTCTGCTGGGCGAGCGTCCCTCGCTGGAGGACGTCCAGCAGGCCGCGCAGCTGCTCGAAGCCGCGTCCCGGCAAGGGCACGCGGAGGCCAGCGAACGCCTCGCACTGCTCGACGCTCTCGGTTCCGCCCGCCCGCCGGATTGGGGCCGGTCGCTGGACTTCCTCGCCCTGGCGGCCGAGCAGGGGTCGCCCTCCGCGGCTGAGCAACTGCTGCTCCTTGCGGACAATCAGCGCGATCCGGTCATGCCCCACCAGGCCGATACCGGCTTCTGGAAGTCGGTGCGGGAGCGCGTTGCGCTCGAGTCGCGCATGACTCCGGGCGAGAAAGTGAGCCTGTCCGACTCGCCGCGTATCCGGGTGATCAAGCGGTTCGCCAGTGCCGCGGAATGCCGCTGGATGATCGCGCTGGCTCGTCCCCGGCTCGCGCCGGCGACGGTGTTTGACAAGGCGACTGGCGAAGCGACCCACAACGCGTCACGAGACAACAGCTTTTTCCCGCTGCGGCTCGGCGAAATGAGCGTTCTTACGGAAGTCATTCGCAACCGGATTTCCGCCGCGACGGGCCTTCCCGTTCCGCTGTTCGAGCCATCGCAGGTGCTGCACTATGCGTCCGGCCAGCGGTTCAAGCTGCACCATGACTTCCTCGACCCGAGAAATCCGGCCTATCGCGAGACCCTGGCTCAGTTCGGCCAACGCATTGCGACCTTTCTGATCTATCTCAACGCCGGCTACAGCGGCGGGGAAACCAGCTTTCCCGCGATCTCGCTGCATTATCGTGCCGACGAGGGGGACGCTTTGTTCTTCGCGAACGTCACGCAGGACGGGGCGCCGGATCCCAAGACGCTCCATGCCGGCCTCCCGCCTCAGTCCGGCGAGAAATGGGTCTTCTCGCAATGGATTCGCGACCGTTTTCCCGGCCAGTAACGGTTGACGCATATTTGCAATTCGCCGGTCGCCAGCCATGATGATCGCCGAATGAGCGACGCGAGCGCCCTCGAACAACAGGCCGATCAGGCGGCTGCCGCCGGCCGCTTCGCCGCCGCGCGGTCGCTCTTGGAGCAGGCCGTCGAGACGGACGGCGGCTCGATCGAGCGGTGGATGAAGCTGTCCGCCATGCGCAAGGCCGCGGGCGACCTCGACGGGGCGCTGGCCGCGGTCGATCGTGCGCTCGCTTTGTCGCCGCTCGATTTCTCGGCACTTCTATCGCGCGCCCTCATCCTTGAACGCTTGGGCAGCCCGAATGCCGGCGAGGAGTTCGGCAATGCGCTCGCCCAGATGCCGTCGGACGAAGAGGTGCCGGAGCCGATGAAGCCCGCGGTCGCCCATGCGCGCCAGCGGCGCGACGATTACCGCGCCGCCCTCGAGGCAAAGCTGCTCGCCGAGCTCCCCGAAGACCTCGAGCCAGGGGTCCGCGCCCGCGCCGAGCGATTCGTGTCCAATCGCGCGCGCCGCACCTGCCACTATCACCAGGAGCCGACCGACTTTCATTATCCCGGCCTCCCCGAGATCGAGTTCCACGACCCCGCGCAGTTCGCCGGGCTGAAGGCGCTGGAGGACGCGACCGACGCCATCCGCGCCGAGTTCGAGGCCCTGATGGCGGCCGAAGCGGCCGAGATGGTGCCGTACATCCAGTATCCCGACCGGGTTCCGATGCGGCAGTGGAAGGAACTGAACCACAATCCGGATTGGACCGCGATCCATCTGCTTCAGAACGGGCGACGCATCGAGGCGAACGCGCGGCACTGCCCGAACACCATCGCGGCAATTGCGCGCCTGGATCAGCCGCAGGTGCCGGGAGCTTCGCCCAACGCGATGTTCTCGCTGCTGGCGCCACGCACGCGCATTCCTCCGCACACGGGTGTCGCGAACACCCGCCTCGTCTGTCACTTGCCGTTGATCGTTCCGCCGGCCTGCGGCTTTCGCTGCGGCGCGACGACGCGCGAATGGCGGGTCGGCGAAGCCTTTGTCTTCGACGATACGATCGAGCATGAAGCTTGGAATGATGGCGGCGAGCTCCGGGTGGTCCTGATCGTGGATTTGTGGCCCCCGGCCCTTGGCGCGGGAGATCGTGCCGCGGTAGCCGCGGCCATCGGCGCAAGCGGGGCCACCTTTATGGGCAAAGCATGATCGCCACGGCTCGAACCATCGACCCGGCCAGCGTGCTCGACGCGGCGATTGCCGCGCTCAACACCCCGGGAACCCCGCTTCCGCTGGATGACGTCGATCGCGCGCTCAAGGCGGCTCCCAACGACCCGCGCCTGTGGCACGTCAAGGGTCTCATCCATCGCGAGCACAATCATCGCGAGCTCGCTCTTCCGGCGCTGCAGCGGGCGGTCCAGATCGCCCCCGCGGAACCTCTGATCGCCCATGGCTATGCCCGGACCCTTCTCGAGGCGGGCCTGCCCTCCGTCGAGGCGTTCGGTCGCGCGGTGAAACTCAATCCCCACAATCCGGAGATCGTGAGGGGCCTGGTTGCGGCGCTTGCAGCCGAGGGCCGGGCGGTCGAGGCGATCGACGGACTCGAACAGGCGGTCCGGCGCTCGCCCCTGTGGACCGATGGCCATGTCCTGCTGGCCCAAATGCGCTGGGCCGAGGGCGAGCGCGCCGGCTTCACGCGCAGCTTCGACGATGCCCTCGCCCAGCATCCCAACAGCCTCGAACTCCGGCGCGAGCAATTGGTGGCGCTGCTCGAAGCCGAGCATTTCGACGACGCCATGGCCCGCATCGAGGAGGGCAGGGACCGGTTCGGCCAGCACCTGCTGTTCACCTCCCACGAAGCCGCGGTCCTTTCGGAGAGGGGTGACGTGGCCGCCGCGGATCCGCTGTTCGTCGAACTTGCGGCCCTGGATCTCGCCAACGTTGCGATGTGGCACGTCCGCCACCTCCTTCGATCCCGTCGCCCGGCCGAGGCGAGCAAGATCATGGACCGGTGGCTCGACACGCCCGACCAAGGCCTTTTCTGGCACTATGCCGCGTCGGCGTGGCGGCTCACGGACGATCCGCGATCCGACTGGCTGGAAGGCGACCAGAGGCTGGTCGGGGCATACGACATCAGCGATCGACTCCCTCCCCTAGAGCGGCTGGGGGGCATACTCCGCAAGCTTCACGTCTCGAAAAGCGAGTTCCACTCGCAGTCCGTGCGCGGCGGCACCCAGACCGACGGCAATCTTTTCCATCGCATCGAGCCGGAAATCATCGCGCTGCGGGAAGCCATCCGGCAGACCGTCGCGGAGCATGCGGCGCAATTGCCGCCCGTCGATCCGAAGCATCCGCTGCTGCGCTCGCGGCCGGACGAGGTGGAATTCACGGGCGCCTGGTCCGTTCGGCTGACGGCGGGCGGGCGCCACGCGAACCACGTGCACCCGATGGGCTGGCTGAGCTCCGCGCTGTACATCGTCCTGCCGCCCGACCTCGGGAAAGACGATGCGGGCTGGCTGACCCTCGGCGAGCCGCAGGCTCAGCTCGGGTTGGATCTTTTCCCGCACCGGATGATCGAACCGAAGCCCGGCCGGCTGGCCCTGTTCCCGTCGTGGATGTGGCACGGCACGCGGCCGTTCGGCGAGGGCGAACGCCTGACGGTCGCATTCGACGTCGCGCGCGGGACGGCTTGAACTCGTCTTTGGACGGCAATTAAGCTATTGGCCCTCAATCGCTAGTTGCGGAGGTCCCGATGAGGAAGATTGCCACGCTGTTTTTCGCCGCATCGCTCGTCAGCTCGTCGGCATTCGCGCAAGTCACGTCGATCGCCACCAACAATCCCGCGCCGAAGAGCGTCCAGGGCGATCCCAACAAGATCATTTGCGAAGTGGAGCGGGAAACCGGCACGCGCCTTGGGGCGGTCAAGATATGCAGGACGGCCCTCGAATGGCAGGAAATGCGCCAGGCGCATCGTCGCGACCTCGAGATGGTTCAAAGGATGGCAACATCGACCGGCTGCCCGGAAGGCGCCGGTGGAACCGCCTGCTGACGGTGTGACGGCTCGCATTCGGACGATCAATTGGCTATTCTCGGGCCTTGAAGCCGATTCCTTGGAGTGATGTTATGCTTAAGCTCGTTCCCCTTGTCGCAGCCGGGTTGATCGTCGCAAGTCCGGCAGTTTCGCAGACAACGCCGTCAGCCGCCCCGACGCAAGGTGCCGCCAAGCAAGACGATCCGAACAAGAAGATCTGCGAGATCGTCGAGGAGACCGGCTCCCGGCTCGACCGGAAGCGGGTCTGTCATACCGCGGCCCAGTGGGCGGAGATTCGCGCCCAGACCCAAGCCAACCTTCAGCGGGTGCAGCAGCAGAGCACGGGCCTTCCGTCCGCGCAGTGACCGCGGGTTAGCTAACAGGTTCGTCGCTCTTGCCCAGCCGGCCGACGAATGGCTCCAGCTGGCAGCGATAGTTGCGCCACCGCCCCGAGGATTGCGCGTGCAGGGGCTGGCGGACCTGCCAGACGCTCGCCGTCTTGACCACTCCGTGAGTGCGGTGAAAGTCGAGCAGGCTGTCTTCCCAGGCAAGGCCTAAAAAGCGCAGGAGCGACCGCGCTGCGCTGCGCGGCTCGCGAACCAGCGCATCATAGTCGACATCGAAAATATCGTTCGAATACAGCGCCTTCCAGTGGGCCATCAGCCGCTCGTACTGGCCGTGCCAGTGGGCGAGATCATCGAGGTCGAGGGCATAGGCCATGCCCGGGTCGAGGTGCAGGAAATAGAGGGAGAGCAGGTTGTCGAGCGGCGCGCGACGGGTGTGGACGATCTTCGCCGCCGGAAACAAAGTCTTGATCAGGCCGATGTGCAGGAAGTTGTCGGGGCGTTTGTCGGTGAGGAGCTTCTCGCCGTGCGGCGGCAGCCCGCGTCGGTAGAATTCGCGCCATTGTTCGAGCTTAGCCGCATCGGCCTCGGCCACCGCGCCCGGATAATCGCCGATCCCGGCGACGAGCGCGGGAACGATGTCGAGCTCGCCGCCGGCGACGACTCCGCTGTGCGCGCCGAGAATCTGCTCGACCAAGGTCGAGCCCGACCGGAACAGGCCGCAGATGAAAAGCGCCGGCGGAGGGTTTGAGCCGGAGGCCGGTGCGGCGAAGGTCGCGATCAGGCGCTCGACCAGCGCCTCATGCGACTGGCGATCGTAGCGCGCGCCGGTCGCGGCGCGGCTCGCCTCGTTGGCGGCGCGGGCCGCGTCGAACGCCTCATCATAGGCGCCGGCCGCATCCAGCAGGCCGGCGAGCGCGAATCCGAGATCGGCTTGATCCTGCGGCGAAGCGCCGGAGATCGCGACGCGCAAGCGTTGGGCGAGGGCCGAGTCGAGATCCGGCGCATGCGACAGTCCGGCCAGCCGCGCGAGCGCGAGCGCATGGGTGGGTTCGACGCCAAGCACCCGGCGGTAGGCATCGCGCGCGCCGTCGCGATCGCCGACATCCTCGCGCAAATTGCCAAGGTTGAGCAGCGCCGGAACGAAGCGCGGATTCTTTTCCAGCGCGGTGGCGAGCTCCCGTTCCGCCTCCTCCGGCCGGTGCAGGAAATCGGACAGGATCACCGCCCGGTTCAGATGGACTTCCTCGGGCTCGCCGACCCCGAGCTCGAGCGCGCGAGCATAGGACTCGAGGGCCGCTTCGAACCGCCGGGCCCTGCGTTGCAGCCAGCCGAGATTGTACCAGCTGTCCGGCAGGTCGGGCTTGATCGCGAGCAGGCGCTCATAGGCCGCGATCGCCTCCTCGACCCGGCCCAGCGTCCGCAGCCGCGATGCGTCGCGAAGAAGTTCCTGCCACTCGCTCACATTCACGACCTAGCCCGCTGGCGCGCGCCGCGTCGAGATGCCACCATGCATCGCGATGGAGAAGCCCGCTTGATTGACGCGGCCGAGGCGAACCGGCTCGGAACGAGCGCGCTTCGTTCGGGCGACGCGCGCGCGGCCGCTGCGCACTTCGAGGCGGCATGCCGGGCCGATCCGGGTGCGGCCGAACTGCGCGTCAATCTGGCCGCCGCGCGTCGGCTCCTCGGCGACGAGGCGGGTGAGCGCGACGCCCTCGAAGCCGCCCTTGCGATCGATCGCCGAAACCTGATGGCGCTGATCCGGCTCGCGCAATGGCACGAGCGGCGTGGCGAGGCTGGGCTTGCCGCTCGGCACTGGACCGCGGTCCTCTCCCTTGCGGCCGCGATCGACCAGCCGACGCCGGAGTTCGCCGCGCTTCTCGCCCACGCGCGCACGGCCGTCGAAAAGCAGCGGCACGGGCTCGCGGAGAGGCTCGATGCAGCGCTCGCCGAGGGCCTTCACGCGGCGTCTCCGTGCGATCGACGCAGGGTGCGCGCGGCCGCCGACGCGCTGCTCGGCCGACGCCAGATCTTCGCCAACGAGTGCCACGGACTGCACTATCCGTTCCTGCCGGCAGACGAGTTCTTCGACCGCGAGCACTTCCCCTGGCTCGGCGAGCTGGAAGCCGCCACTGCCGAAATTCGCGCCGAGCTGGAAACGATCCTGGCTGAGCGAGATCCGGGCCTCGCGCCCTACGTCGAGCAGCCGCCGGGCGTTCCCGACAACAAATGGACCCTACTCGACCGATCGCTCGACTGGGGCGCGCTCCATTTGTGGCGCGACGGCGAGCGCTATGCCGAGGCCTGCGCCCGCGCGCCGCGAACCGCGGCGCTGGTCGAATCCTTGCCGCTGTGCCGCATTCCCGGACGTGCGCCGGCCGTCTTCTTCTCCATTCTCAAGGCCGGCGCGCGAATCCCGCCGCACACCGGAGTGACCAACGTGCGCGCGATCGCGCACCTGGGACTGATCGTGCCCGAGGACTGCACATTCCGTGTCGGCGGCGAGACCCGCGCGTGGCGCGAAGGCGAGGCGTTCGTGTTCGACGACACGATCGAGCATGAGGCGATCAATCCGACGGGCCACGATCGCGCGGTGCTGATCCTCGATGTTTGGAATCCGCACCTCAGCGAGGCCGAGCGCGCGATGATCTGCAGGATCTACGAGGTCACGGCTTCCGACCAGGCGCCGATGCGCGCCGATTAGGCCGCCGCACGCTCCTGCCCGGTCGGCGTCAGGACCAGCTGGCCGTCACCTTCGTCGACCCGGACCGTCGCCCCGTCCGAAATCTCGCCGGCCAGGATCTTGTCCGCCAACGGGTCTTGCAGATATTTCTGCACCGCGCGCTTCAGCGGCCGCGCCCCATAAACCGGGTCGTATCCCACGCGGCCCAGCCAGGCGCGCGCGGCATCCGTCAGCTCGAGCCTGATCTTGCGGTCCTCAAGCAGCTTCGCCAGTCGCGCCACCTGGATGTCAACGATCGGGCCCATGTGGCCTGCGCTGAGGCGATGGAACAGGATGATCTCGTCGAGCCGGTTGAGGAATTCGGGCCGGAAATGCCCGCGGACCACCTCCATCACCTGCGCGTCGACCTTTTCGACCGGCTCGTCCTCGCCCAGCGCGGCGAGATATTGCGAGCCGAGGTTCGAGGTGAGGATGATGATCGTGTTGGTGAAATCGACCGTTCGGCCCTGGCCGTCGGTCAGGCGGCCGTCGTCGAGCACCTGTAGAAGCACGTTGAACACGTCGCCGTGGGCCTTCTCCACCTCGTCGAACAGCACCACCTGGTAGGGCCGGCGCCGCACGGCCTCGGTCAGAACGCCGCCTTCCTCATAGCCGACATAGCCGGGAGGCGCGCCGATCAGCCGCACGACCGCATGCTTCTCCATGAACTCGCTCATGTCGATGCGGACCATCGCCGCGGCGTCGTCGAACAGGAATTCGGCAAGCGCCTTCGTCAGCTCGGTCTTGCCGACCCCGGTCGGGCCGAGGAACAGGAACGAGCCGAGGGGGCGGTTCGGATCCTGTAGCCCGGCGCGGGCCCGGCGCACCGCCGCCGACACCGCCTTGACCGCTTCCTCCTGCCCGATCACCCGGGCGCCGATCGCCTCTTCCATGGCGAGCAGCTTCTCGCGCTCGCCCTCCATCATCCGCTCGACAGGGATTCCGGTCCAGCGGCTGACGACCGCGGCGATGTCCTGGTCGGTGACCTCCTCGCGCAGCATCGCGCCGTGGGTCGCGGCCTGCGCGTCGGACAATTGCTTCTCGAGATCGGGGATGCGCCCGTATTGAAGCTCGCCGGCCTTGGCGAGGTCGCCGCTCCGCTGCGCCTGCTCGAGCTCGATCCGCGCCGCATCGAGTTGCTCCTTGAGCCTGGCCTCGCTCGCGATCTTCTCTTTCTCCGCCTGCCAGCGCTGGGTCAGCTCGGCCGACTGCTGCTCGAGGTTCGCGAGCTCGCTCTCGAGCGTGGCGAGGCGGTCCTTGGACGCCTTGTCCTGCTCCTTCTTCAGCGCCTCGCGCTCGATCTTGAGCTGGATGATTCGCCGGTCGAGATTCTCGATCTCCTCGGGCTTCGACTCGACCTCCATGCGGATCCGACTCGCCGCCTCGTCCATCAGGTCGATCGCCTTGTCGGGCAGGAAGCGGTCGGTGATGTAGCGGTTCGACAAGGTCGCTGCGGCGACGATCGCGCCGTCGGTGATGCGAACGCCGTGGTGCAGCTCGTACTTTTCCTTGAGGCCGCGGAGGATCGAAATGGTGTCGGGAACGGTCGGTTCGCCGACGAACACTGGCTGGAAGCGCCGCTCGAGCGCCGCGTCCTTCTCGATATATTTGCGATACTCGTCGAGGGTCGTCGCGCCGATGCAATGCAGCTCGCCGCGGGCCAGCGCCGGCTTGAGCAAATTGCCGGCGTCCATCGCGCCCTCGGCCTTGCCCGCCCCGACCAGGGTGTGCATCTCGTCGATGAACAGGATGATGTCGCCTGCGGCGTGCCGGACCTCGTCGAGCACGCCCTTCAACCGCTCCTCGAACTCGCCGCGATATTTGGCGCCGGCGATCATCGATCCGAGGTCGAGCGCGAGCAGTCTTTTGTCCTTGATCCCATCGGGCACGTCGCCGTTGGCGATGCGCAGAGCGAGGCCTTCGGCGATCGCGGTCTTGCCCACGCCAGGCTCGCCGATCAGCACCGGATTGTTCTTGGTCCGCCGCGCGAGCACCTGGACGGTGCGGCGGATTTCCTCGTCGCGGCCGATGACCGGGTCGAGCTTGCCCTCGCGAGCCGCCTCGGTGAGGTCGCGCGCATATTTCTTGAGCGCATCGTAGCGGTCCTCGGCCGACTGCGTGTCGGCCGCGCGACCGCCGCGCAGTTTGTCGATCGCGCTGTTGAGGTTCTGCGCGGTGACGCCGGCCTTGGCCAAGGCGCCGCCGACGTCGCTGTTCTTGGCCAGCGCCATCGCCAACAGAATGCGCTCGACCGTGACGTAGCTGTCGCCGGCCTTTTTCGCGACCTGCTCGGCCTGGTCGAGGATGCGAATCGTGTCGCCGTCGAGCGCCGGCGCCTGGGTCGCGCCGCTTCCGGTCACCGCCGGCACTTTCGAAACGAGCAGGTCGACCTCGCGCTGCGCCGCCTTGGCGTCACCGCCGGCAGCATTGATCAGCCCCGCCGCCATCCCCTGCTCGTCGTCGAGCAAGGCCTTGAGCAGGTGCGCCGGCGCGATCCGCTGGTGATGCTCGCGCACCGCGATGGTCTGGGCCGCCTGCAGGAATCCGCGCGCTCGATCGGTCAGTTTCTCGAAATCCATTCCGCTCCCCTAAAACCTGTCCGGGGATATGGTGTTGCGCCGAGGCAACACAAGCCTTCTATCGTTGGGGAATCGGCTCGGGCCGAGAGTCGGCCTTCGGAGCGACGGCCACGGCAGGAGCCGCGGGGTCGCTCGCTTGCGGCAGGGGCTGGCCGACCGAAGCGACGTCAACCGGCCTGACGATCGGCGGGCAGTGATTGGCGACCGCCGGGTCCATGTTCCACCTTCGATACTTGGTCGTGTCGACGTGGAACCGGAGGAAGGCGTAGAAGCCGAGGCCGACGCCGTAATCGAGCCCGCGCCGGCCGTGGACGGCGCACAGCGTGCGCATCAGCTGCTCGCGTCCAATCGGCTTCAGCGGGACGAGGTCGATCGCCGAATAATGTTTGTGCGCGCTTTCCGGCGCGCCGCCCGCGCAGACGTTCAAAGCCGGATTGCGGTACGCCGACACCGGCTCGACCGGCCCCACGGCGGGGATCACATAGTCGCGCACGTAACGCAGGGTCTGGACGATGTGCGGCCATTCGGCGAGCGGCGGCACTTCGAACGGCTGGGCGCCGCAGCGCTGCCATGAGGTGGCGGTGCGGAGCAGCTGCCAGGTCGGGACGATCCCGGCGACCTGCCATTGCGCAAGATAGTCGTTGAACGCCTTGACTTGGATCGGGTGACGCGCGCTCGTTCCGTACCAGGCGCGGTAGCCGGGCTCGTCCTGCCCGACGGTGATATAGTCGGCGACGGGATTCCATGCCGCCGGCATGGCGAGCGGAGCGACGGGCGCGGCAGCCGGGGGCGCGACCGCGGGCGGCGTCGCGGCTGACACCTGGGCTGCCATCAATGCTGCGATCGACAACATGGCCAAGTCATACTCCCATGCGTGAGCTTGAAAAGCGATGAACGGCGGGCGACATCGCGCGCATGTCACAGCCCATCGAAGCCGACCTGCCGCACAGCCTCGGCAAGGACGAGGCGCGGCGGCGGATCGCCGCCAACATCCACAAGCTTCAGGAGCATATCCCCGGCGGGGCGAAGATCCAGTCGGGCTGGGCGGGCGACCAGCTCAACCTCGAAATTCAGGCGCTCGGCGACGCCGTCCAGGCGGCAATCGATGTCGAGGAGACAAAAGTGCGCGTCAAGGTCCTGCTGCCGGGGCTGCTCGGCATGTTCGCGGCGCCGATCCAGGCCGCGCTGCAAAAGAAGGGCGGCGTACTCCTCGAGGATCACCGCAAGGGATAAAGACCCTCACCCTCCGCCGCTTTGCGGCTCCTCCCTCTCCCGCGCGCGGGAGAGGGTTGGGGTGAGGGCCTTCTGCCGTTATGCCTCCCGCCAAAGGAGGGCGCATGCGGCATTTCGCGATCGTGGGATCCGGTCCGGCGGGCTTCTACACTGCCGAGGCGCTGGAAAAGGCCTATGGGGCAGGCGCGCGCATCGACATCCTCGATCGCTATCCCGTCCCCTATGGCCTGATCCGCTTCGGCGTCGCACCGGATCACCAGTCGCTCAAAGCCGTCAGCAAGCGCTACGACAAGGTCGCCGACAGCGCGGGGGTCGACTTCATCGGCAACGTCTGCGTCGGCAGCGACGTCTCCGTCGAGGAGCTTCTCGATCTCTACGACGCGGTCATCCTCGCAGTCGGTTCGCCCCATAGCCGCAAGCTTGGAATTCCTGGCGAGGATTTGCCCGGGGTGATCGGCTCGGCCGAGTTCGTGGGCTGGTACAACGGCCATCCCGACTATGCCGATCTCGACCCGCCGCTGTCGGGCACCCATGCGGCGGTGATCGGCAACGGCAACGTCGCGCTCGACTGTGCACGGATCCTGTCCAAGACGCGGGCGGAGTTCGAAGGCTCGGACATCGTCGGTCATGCGCTTGACGCGCTGGACGCCGCGGCGGTCACCACCATCACCATTCTCGGTCGCCGCGGCCCGCACCAGATCGCGATGACGCCGAAGGAACTGGGCGAGCTCGGGCATCTCCAGGCGGCGTCGCCGGTCGTCGACATCGCCGATTTCCCGCCGGTCGAGGCCGACGAAGCGCTCGAACCGGGTCAGCGCAAGTCGATCACGATCCTGCGCGAGTTCGCCGCCACGGCGCCGGACCCGGCCAAGCCCAAGCGCATGATCTTCGACTTCTTCGCCAAGCCGGTCAGGATCGAGGGGGACGGCCGGGCGGAGCGGATCGTCGTCGAACGCACCGAGCTGGACGCCACCGGCGGGGCCCGAGGGATCGGCGAAACCTACGAAGTCCCTGCGTCGCTCGTCGTCAGCAGCATCGGCTATACGAGCGCGCCGATCGACGGCGTCCCGTACGACGAGCGCGGCGGCAAGTTCCTGAACGAAGGCGGCCGAATCGCCGAGCGCCTCTACGCCGTCGGCTGGGCGCGGCGCGGGCCGAGCGGCACGATCGGCACCAACCGTCCGGACGGTTACGAGGTCGCGGATCTGGTCGCCGCGGCCATGCCGCCGGGAAGCTCGTCGGACCGTCCCGGCGCGACCGGGCTCAAGGCGCTGCTCGAGGGCCGAGGCGTGATGCCGACCGATTATGACGACTGGCGCAAGATCGAGGAGACCGAGGCGGCGAACGCACGTCCCGGCTCGCCGCGCGAGAAATTCGTTCGTCACGCGGATTGGCTGCGGACGCTGGGTCGCTGATTGCGCCTTGCGCGCGCCGCAACCCCCTTCTATCTAGCCGCGGCCTTGGCTCCCGCCCGCGACCTCGTCGCACTGCGGGTTCCGGTCGGGGAGTAGCTCAGCCTGGTAGAGCACTGTCTTCGGGAGGCAGGGGCCGGAGGTTCGAATCCTCTCTCCCCGACCATCAGCCGCATGCCGGATGTCCGGGGGACATCCGGACCGGATGATCCGACGGATGTCGTGTCGGGAGAGCTTTGCCCTATTTGTCCAAAATCTCGCCGGTGAGCTCGCTGACCTGGGTCACGCCCGTCAGCGCCATCGCGACTCGCATCTCCGCGTCGATCAGCCTCAGTACATGGGCCACGCCGGCTTCGCCCGCGGCCGCGAGGGCATAGGCCCAGGCGCGCCCGAGCAGCACGAAGTCCGCGCCGAGCGCGAGCATCCGCACCACGTCGAGCCCCGAGCGCACCCCGCCGTCGACGAGCACCGGGAGCCGCCCTTCAAGCGCTTCTGAAATCCGCGGGAGCGCCCGCGCCGTCGAGCTCACGCCGTCGAGTTGGCGTCCGCCATGGTTGGAGACGACGATCGCCGACGCGCCGCTTGCGACGGCAGCGGCTGCGTCCTCCCGGTCGAGCAGGCCCTTGATGATCAGCGGGCCGTTCCACAATCCGCGCACCCATTCGACGTCCTTCCACGTCACCGAGGCATCGAAATTGGCCTGGATCCAGGCCTGGAAGTCGCTGAGCGGCGCGCTCCGGCCGAGAATCGGCTCGAGATTGCCAAGGCTGTGCGGCCGGCCGCGAACGCCGACGTCCCACAGCCAGCCAGGCCGCGCGAGGAGCTGGGCCCATCGCCGCGGCCCGGCGCCCGCTGCGCGCGTGTCGCGATAGCGCGATCCGGGCACGGCGAGGTCGACGGTGAGGATCAGCGCGCCGCAGCCTTCGGCCTTGGCCCGCTCGATCATCTCCGCGACGAAGCCGCGGTCTTTGACGAAATAGAGCTGGTACCACGGGACATGGCCCGAAGCCGCGACCTCGCGAAGCGAGCAGGCGCCGACGGTGGACAATGCGAACGGCACGTTGGCCGCCGCCGCGGCCTTGGCGGCCTGCACTTCGCCGCGCCGCGAATAGAGGCCGGACAGGCCGACCGGGCCCAGGCCGACGGGCATCGCCCATTTTCGCCCGAACAGCTCGGCGGACAGGTCGATCGCCGACACGTCGCGCAGGACGCGCTGCCTGAGCGCCACGGCCTGCAGGTCGGCGACGTTCCGGCCGAGGGTGATCTCGTCGTACGACCCGCCGTCGAGATATTCGAACAGGAAGTGCGGCAGCCGCGCCCTCGCGAGCGCGCGATAATCGCTGACGTTGGCCGCTTT
>DATEEM010000020.1:0-4455 GCA_035281125.1 Sphingomicrobium sp.
CGCAAAGAAAAAGGGGCCGGATTTCTCCGACCCCTCAATCCTGATTCCAGTCGCCTGGAGAAGCTTACATGCCCGAACCCGGACCGTAAGTGATCTCCACGCGGCGGTTCTGCAGTTCGCGAACGCCGTCGGCGGTGGGGACGCGGTTCTGGCTTTCGCCGAACGCCTGGCTGCTGATCGCCGCATCGGGGATGCCGCGAGCCGACAGGTACGAACGCACCGATGCGTTACGACGCTGCGAGAGGCCGACGTTGTAGCTGGCCGAACCCGAACGGTCGGCATGACCGGCGAGCATGATCGGAACGTTGTCGCAGTTGCCGTAGGCGCTGACAGCGCTGTCGAGGATCGACGAAGCCTCGGGCGTGATGTCCGACTTATCCCATTCGAAGAACACGATGTACGGACCCTTGTTGCAGACCACCTGCGGCGGGGGCGGCGGGGGCGGCGGCGGAGGCGGGGGCGGAGGGGGCGGGGGAGCAACCGGCTCCGCGCCACCGAAGTTGTAGGTGAAGCTGCCCATCGCCGAGTGCGAACGCCAGCGGGTCGAAACCTCGCGGCCGGCCGCATCCGCGAACTTCAGATCGTCGACCTGATGGAAGCGATACTTGACGCCGACATCCCAGTGGTCGGTCAGCGGAGCGCGGAAACCGGCCAGGAGCTGCCAGGCGAAGCGGCTGTCGCTGCTGTCGAGGAAGCCGGGGCCCGTCGAAGCGAGCGAAACGTCGTAATCGACGCGGCTGATACCCGCACCGCCGCCGACGAACGCCTGGAGGCCGTCGTCGTCGCCGAAATCGAGCAGCAAGTTGCCCATGAAGGACAGCGCGCTGACATCGCCGCGCGGCGAGAACGAGCCCGAGACGAGGTTGGTGGTGCTGCTGAGCGGGATCGTGCCGCCAGCGATCGTGCGCAGGCCTTCGTGATCGGCCATGCGATAGCTGGCTTCTGCCTCGAGGCGGAAGATGCCGAAGTCGTAGCCGACCGCCGCACCGCCATCGACGCCGTAATCGGAATCGAGGGCCGCCGCGCCGTTCAGCGTGCCGATGTCGAATTTGCTGTCTTCAACGACCATGGGACCGAAATCGAGTTCGACGTACCACGAGTCGTTGCGCGCCAAAGCGGGCGTGGCCATGACTGTAGAAGCCAGCGCCATCCCAATGACGATTTTCCGCATTTTGTTTCCCCTATTATAGAGACTTGAAGCCACCGAGTGCGCCGATGTGTACCCACTCTGAAATGCGTGCGCAAGCGCACAATACGACAGAGTGTTGCAAGAATGCCGCGTTTTCGGCGGCTTTCGAGACTTAAATACAGCCACTTTGCATGTTTTATGGCGCAAATCGCCACCCCTCATCGAACCTCAAATCAAGTGACCGGAAAGACACCCGAAGCTCGCAAGGCGAAAACCAGATCGGCGATCGCAGCACGAGCTTCGACGTCAACGACCAAACCGCCGATAGGTTCCACGGGCACGTCGATAATCTGCCATCCCCCGAAAAAGAGGTGTTCCTGTCCGGTCTCGCGATTGAACGCGCGCAGGCCGTCACGCGGGGCGACGAAGATCCATTTTCCGGCCTGGCGGCAGGCGATCGCGTCCTCGCGGTCTTCCCAGGCGCCGCCGGCCGAGGGGCCGACGATCCAGTTGGCGCCATCGGCCGGCGATGCGGGAGGAGAGGAAAGCACGCTCTCGACCGCGCAGTGGAGCAGGGCATCGGCGATGGAGAGCGCTTCGTTGACGAAGACTTCCTTTTGCGCCTGGCCCGCGAAAAGGAGGGGCAGCCCGAAGCGGGGGCTGGTGCTGTCGAATTCGAACGGGTCCGGCATGGCGTTTCCTTATGGCTGGAGATGGCTCGAGGTGTGGGGGGTCAAAGGGCATGGAGCAGCAGCGGCCGCGACAGGGCGTAGCTGCCGGCCTGGCGGACGAGCAGCTCTCCGCCGGGCAGCAGCGCGGCAAGCTCCGCCACTTGCACGGACGGGATCGTCAGCCGGGGGACGTCCACGGCCCAGGTGGCGAGCGGCGCTCCGATCGGTCCGAACGATACGCGGTAAAGCTCCGCCTGTTCGATCAGCGGGGCGTCGACGCCGTCCCGCCAGGTCCAGCCCGCGCGCGACCTGCGCGTCCACGAAAGATGCAGCGATCCGTCGGGGGCGGTCTGGTGCCGGGGATGGACCGGCGAAGGCGGACGCTGCGTCGCGCCGTGGAGCGCGATCGGCGCGGTCACGGGCTCCGCGTCCCCCCGGCCCACGGCCACGATCCGCGCCACCGCGGTATCGCCCAGCTTCGCCGGATCCAGCGCGACCGCCGCGCCGTCGAGCAGGACGAAGCGCTCGCCCGCCTCATGGGTCGCCAGCGCCGGTTCGGTGCCGCCCCGCGCGCGCAGGAGAGCGCTCAGGCGCCAGCGGCGGTCCCCCAGCGGATCCGCCCTGCCGAACTGGATGAGTTCGTCGCCGAGCAGCGCCAGGTTGCTTCCGGCGGCAAGCCCTCGGGCATGGGCGTGGGCGAGCCGCATGTCGGGGGACAGCAGTTCGATGTCGACGGACCCGACGGTGTCGAGCAGCAGCGGGCTGGCCGGAGGCAACGCCGTCACCGCCTCTCCGATGACGGCGCGGCCGCGGCCGCTCGGCCCCAGCGACACGAGCTCGCCGCCGCCGTGATCGGCATAGAGCGCGGCGCCGCTCCAGTGTGTGCCGACCGAGGAGACCGCCGCGAAGCATAGGGGCGCGCCATCGCTGCCGCCGCCGTCCCACGGCAGCTCGAACGCGACGAGGCTGGTCGGCGGCGGAGCGCTGTCGGCGGGCGGGTTGTGGCGCCCCGGATCGGTGCCCCCGGCGGGCCGCGCGTCCGCGCCGGCGGGAATGACGCGTTCGAGCGAGAGTTCGACGCCCTTCTCGCGCCATTCCCATTCGCGCACGCGCCAGCGCCCCGCGCGGCCAGGCAGCGTGACGATCGCGCCGGGGCCGACGGAGGGATCGAGCTCGGTCGTGCGCCAGGAGAGGCGGTCGCGCGACCAGTCCATGCGCTGCTTGAGGCTTTCCACCAGCCGGCGCGCGCTTTGCGCATTCATCGCCGCGGGCAGTTCGAGCGTCCGGGGCGGGCCGGGCGCGGGGCGGCCCGGCGAGCGCTGGATACCCGGCAGGTAATCGCGGTCTACATCGTAATAGCGCATGGCCGCGAGGGGTTGCGAGGCCAGGGGCGAGCGGGTGCGCGCCTGGCCCGAGGCGCCGCCGAATTCGCCGTCACCGACCGCGATTGCCGGTTCGGACAGCGCGATGGGCGCTTCCTGCAGGCGTTCCCGGGCGATCGTCAGCGAGGTGCCGCCGGCATCGGCCCCGAGGGGAATGTTGCGCACCAGCCGCGCGGGCGTCTGCACGCCGTTGTCGTCGAAGCCGGTGGCGATCGACAGGCCGTGCGGCGCGATCATGACATCGCCGATCTCCAGCATCGAGCGGTGGCCGGCGCAGCGGATTTCGGTCAGTTCGACCCAGCCTTCGACCGCCTCGGCCAGCGGCAGCTCGCTGCCGGGGACGTGGCCGGGCGCGACCAGCGAGACGAACATGCGGTCGATGTGGCCGGGCCAGACCGGATCGGCCTCCGCCGGCAGGGTGAACCCGCCTTTCAGGTCGGAGAACGCCAGGGTGATGTCGGCGTCCTCGGGCGTCCCCTCGGCATAGTTCCACAGGCGGACGTACCAGGTGCGCGGCGCGCCCGCCTCGTCGCGGCCTTCGATGGTCAGGGTCGGGCCGTGGACGCCGTCGAGCGGGATCACGCCGCCCGAACGCCAGCGGAACGACAGCGTCGTGCGGCGGTAATCCCGGTCTGTCGCATAGGCCAGCAGCGGATGATCGATGCTGTCGACGCTGTCCCAGATCAGTCCCGCGAGGTCGGTCTGGCGCAGGAACACCGCGTCGACCCGCAAGGCGTCGGGCGCGGTCGCAATCACGGAGGCGACCATCGGGCGCGGGAAGTTCACGGTCCAGAAGCGCGGATCGAAGCGCTTGATCCAGTCGCCGTCCTGCCCTTCGCGCTTGTCGGCGAGCCAGAATGCCATGGGTTTTCTCCTATTCCTCTCCGCGAGCGGGGAGGATCGTGTCAGTTCGCCACGATCGCCCGCCGCACGGCGCTCGCCACCTGGCGGCTGGAGCGTTGCAGCGATTGCGGCACGTCGGACTGGCGGGGCGTGGCGAGAGTGATCGAGACGCGCACGTCCCGGCCCGCACCCCGGGGCGAAGCGTCGATGCGCCCGGCCGATGTCGGAACGAACAGTTCCGGCCCGCGCTCCCCGACAAGATAGCCGCGTCCCGGCGAGACCGGACCGCCGGCGGCGCGGCCCGGCAGGCCGAGCACCGACCCCAGCAGCCCGCCGAGGTCGATCAGGCCGCCCAAACCGCCGCCGCCGCTCCCGACTTGTCCGAAGATCAGGCCGCGCGCCGCCTGAGCCGCGATCTCGTCGATCGTGT
>DATEEM010000021.1:0-22201 GCA_035281125.1 Sphingomicrobium sp.
ACGTGCGGCGCCTGGGGCGCGAGGTCGGCCTCGCCGCGGGGCGCGTGCAGGCGTTCGATTGCGGCGCGCCAGGCCGGGAAGCGCTCGCGTTGCAGGAAGGCGGGGTCCTGCCACTCCGGCAGCTCCGGCGCGCGCTCCAGCGCCTCGCGGGCGAGCTCGCCGAGGCGGCGGTTCGTCATCCCCTCGGTCAGCGGATAGACCGGCTCGCGCAGCGCCGGCGCGGCGCCCTTCCCCGGCTCCGACACTTCAGGGTGGATGATCTGCCACTCGTCGCCATATTGCTCGAGCTTGCCCGAAACGGTGCGCGCCTGGCCGATCGGCAGGCTGCGCTTCGCCCAGCCGGGATTGTTGAAATAGACGAGGCTGATCGTGTTGCCGGCGCCGTCGGCGGCGAAGATGCGCGTCGGCCCGCGGCCGGAGCGGTTCTCCCGGGCCTCGAACGGCTTCAGGTCGAGGATCACGTTGCGGCCGAGGAGGTCCGCGCTCGCGTGCGGCGCGCGGACGCGCTCGATCGCGCCGGTGGGCAAATGATAAAGCGCGTCGATCAGGCGCGTAATGTCGAGCCGCTTCAGCAGCTTGGCGACCTGCGGGCCGACACCCTTCAGCGCTTCGACTTCGGTGAACAGCGGGTTCAGGATGTCGGGCCGCATCGTCAGCGCTCGCCCATCAGCAGCTCGGGATGCTCGCGGAAATAAGCGGCGATGGAGTCGAACAGGTCCCGCGCCGGCGGCCGGCGAAGCACCGCGCGCCTCGCGACCAAATAGATTTCGACGTCGAATGCCGGCGAAGGCGGGAAGCAGCGGACCAAATCCGGATCGCCGTCGCCAACCGTGCACGGCAGGGCGCCGATCGCCGCTCCCGACACCAGCGCCGAGCGCAATGCCCGAAAATTGCTGCACCGGATCGGCGCACCGGGCGACGGCAGCGACTGGAGCCATTGGTAGACCGGCAGATGTCCAGGCGAGCCATCGATCAAAGCAAGCGGGAAATCGGCGACCTCGTCGGGACTGCGCGGCCGTTCGTCGTCGCGCGAATGTGCGGACGCATAGACCGTCCATCCGGTCGGCGGCAGCTGATGCACGACGATCTCTTCGCTGGTCGGTCGCTCGCGTCCGCGAATGCCGATGTCGGCCTCATCACGTGCGAGGTCGTAGATTCGGTCGCTGGCGAGAAGTTCGGTCTGCACGTCCGGCCATCGGCTTCGGAAGTCGCGCAGGACCGGTACCAGCAGCCGCTCGAAATGATCGAGGAAGGTCAACCGGATGACGTTGAGCTTAGCGCCGGTCAGCGCGTCGATCTCGGACGTCAGCTCGCAAACCGCGCGTTCGACCCGCGTCGCGGCATCATGGATGCGTTGCGCAGCTTCGGTCGGAACGAGGCCGCTCGGCGTGCGATCGAACAAGGTCAGGCCGAGGCTCTGCTCGAACGCCGCGAGCCGCCGGACGACCGTCGGCTGGCTGAGCCCGAGCGCCGCTGCGGCGCGGCCCGTCGTGCCTTCGCGGTGGAGCGCGAGGAAGATCGGGATGTCGTCCCACGCAAACACGAATGACAGCTATTCACATTTGCATAGGGGGCTGCAAGCATTTCGATTGAGCAATGAGCCGGCGGCGCCTAGCTGCCCCGCCGCAACAGGAGCAGCAGCATGATCAAGATGGTGATTGCCCTCGCGGCGGCATCCGCGAGCGCATTGGTATTGGCGGTTCCGCCGGTGCCGCAAGCGGTCGGCGAGCCCTCGCTCGAAGAGGTCCGCGCGGCGACCGAGCGCTTCCGCGACGTCAAGGTCGCCCTGGCCGAGGGCTATGTCCGCGACCCGATGAACATTTGCGACACTGCGGACATGATGGGCAGGCCGGCGAGCCTGGGCGCGATGGGCATCCATTATTTCCGGCCCGATCTCCTCGGCATCAGTGCGCCGCCCAACCCGCGGGTCGACGGCAATGGCACGCACACCGATTTCCTGAAGCCGGGGATCCTCATCTACGAACCCCAGGCCGACGGCTCACTGGAGCTGGTCGCGGTGGAAAATTTGGTGTTCCAGAAGTCCTGGCACGCGACCGGCAACGAGGCCAAGCCCCGCTTCCACGGAGTCGAGTACGACACGATGCAGGACGACCCGGCGACCAGGGTCGACGAAGCCCATATGTTCGAGCCGCACTACGATCGGCATGTGTGGTTGTATCGCAAGAACCCGAACGGGATGTTCGCCCAGTTCAACCCCAACGTCAGCTGCAAGGCCCACACGCCCGGCCCGGAGATGGCGGCGATGAAGATGTAGGGCCGTTTCTCGTACGTCATTGCGAGCGTGGCGCATTCGCTCCTCGCAATGACGTCCAAAGCCCATTATCTCGCGCGCATGCCTTCCGACCCCGAGCTGAAGCGTCTCGCGTGGCGCGCGCATCATCGCGGCACCAAGGAAGCCGATCTGCTGATCGGCGGCTTTTTCGACGCGCACCACGCCTCGTGGGGCGGCGACGAGCGCGCCATGTTCGCGGCGATGCTCGACGAGCAGGACGTCGACATCCTGGCCTGGGCGCACGGAACCGCCGACGCGCCGGACCGCTTCGCAGGGCCCATGATCGAGGCGCTGCAAAAGCTCGATTACGTGCCGGTGGCCCGGTGAGCGAACCGCTCCGGCGCATCCCGAGCGCGGAAAAGCCGATGACCCTGGCCGGCGTTCCGGCCGGGTTCTTGCCGTGGCTTGCGGCCGACCTCGCCCGCGCGGCGCACGGGTCGCGAAAGGGCGCGCGCGCCGTGATCGTCGCCGCCGACGAGGCCGCGATGCGCGCGCTGGCCGACACGGTCCCGTCCTTTGCCCCCGAAGTCGAGGTGCTGACCTTCCCGGCATGGGACTGCCTGCCCTACGACCGCGCCTCGCCGGCGCTGCGAGTCATGGCCGAGCGCCTGGCGACGCTCAGCGCGTTGCAGGAGAAAGCGTCCGCGCCGCAGCTCCTCGTGACGACCGCGAGCGCCGCGACTCAGCGCACGCTGACGCCATTCCGCATCCGCCAGCTCACTCGGCGCATCGCGGAGGGCGAGCAGATCGCGCGCGAGGCGCTAGTCGCGCAGCTCGGAGCGCTCGGCTACCAGCGCGCCGACACCGTCGCTGAGCATGGCGAATATGCGGTGCGCGGCTCGCTGATCGACCTGTTCCCGGCGGGGGAGGATCTCGCGCTGCGGCTCGATTTCTTCGGCGACGAGCTGGACTCGATCCGCCGTTTCGACCCGGCGGACCAGCGTTCGACCGACAAGACCCAAGGATTCATCCTGATGCCGGCGTCGGAGGCTTTGCTCGACGCCGAATCGATCAAGAGATTCCGGTCGGGATACCGCGAGCGCTTCGGCGCGACCGCGACCCAGGATCCCTTGTACCAGGCCTTGTCCGAAGGCCGCCGCATGGCCGGCATGGAGCACTGGCTGCCGCTGCTCGAGGAGCGGCTCGGGACCTTGTTCGATCATCTCGATCCAAACGACGTGATCCTGCGCGATTCCAATTCCGACCAGGCGCTTGGCGCGCGCCGCGAAGCGATCGAGGACTATCACCAGAACCGCCTCCGGGCGATGGAGGCCGAGCCGGGCAATTATCGTCCGCTCGACCCCGACGACCTCTATCTCGGCGAGGCGGAATGGGACGCGGCGGTCGGCGAACGGCCGATCCACCTCGCATCACCTTTCCCCGAGCCGGAATCGGAGACGACGGTGGACTTCGGCGTCCAGCCAGCGCGGGACTTTGCGCCCGAGCGCGCCCAGCAGGCGAACGTCTACGCGGCGGTCGCGCAGCACGTCGCCCACCTGCGCCGAAGCGGCCACAAGGTCGTGCTCGCGAGTTACACCGCCGGGGCGCGCGACCGCCTGTCCGGCCTGCTCGAGGAGAACGGCTTAAAAGCCAAACCCGTCGACAGCTGGCAGGAGGCGCTTGGCTCGCGGACTCAGCCGGCGATGCTGGTCCTCCCCCTCGATCACGGGTTCGCCACGCCCGAGGTCGCCGTGCTCACCGAGCAGGACATGCTCGGCGACCGGCTGGTGCGCCGCCGCAAGAAACGCAAGGCCGCCGACGCCTTTCTCGCCGAGCTTGCGACCCTGACGCCGGGCGACCTCGTCGTCCACGCCGACCACGGCATCGGCCGCTACGAGGGGTTGACCCAGATCCCGGTCAGCAAGGTGCCGCACGACTGCGTCGCGCTCGAATATGCGCGCGGCGACAAGCTCTACGTGCCGGTCGAGAATATCGAGCTGCTGAGCCGCTACGGCAACGAAAGCGAGGGGGTCGCGCTCGACAGCCTCGGCGGCGAAGCCTGGCAACGACGCAAGGCGCGGATGAAGGAGCGCATCCGCGAGATCGCGGGCGAATTGATCAAGACGGCGGCGCTCCGCGCCACCCGCCCTGCGCCGGTCGCCGAGCCCGACAGCGCCTTCCCCCAGTTCGTCGACCGCTTCCCCTACGAGGAGACCGACGACCAGGAACGCGCGATCGAGGACGTGCTCAAAGACCTCGAGGCGGGCAAGCCGATGGACCGGCTGGTGTGCGGCGACGTCGGCTTCGGCAAGACGGAGGTCGGCCTTCGCGCCGCGTTCGTCATGGCCATGTCGGGCCGGCAGGTCGCGCTGGTCTGCCCCACGACGCTGCTTGCCCGGCAGCACTACCGGAACTTCGTCGAGCGCCTCCAGGGTTTCCCGATCAACGTCGGGCGGCTGTCGCGGCTGGTCCCGGCGGCCGAAGCGAAGCGGACCAAGGCGGGCCTCGCCGACGGCACCGTGGACATCGTCATCGGCACCCATGCGCTGCTCGCCAAGGGCATCGAATTCAAGCGGCTCGGACTGGTCATCGTCGATGAAGAGCAGCATTTTGGCGTGACCCACAAGGAGCGGCTGAAGGCGCTTCGCGCCGACGTCCACGTGCTGACGCTGACCGCGACCCCGATCCCGCGGACGCTGCAGATGGCGATGAGCGGGCTGCGCGACCTCAGCGTCATCCAGACTCCGCCGGTCGATCGCCTCGCGGTGCGCACCTACGTCGCGCCGTGGGACGCGGTGGTCGTGCGCGAAGCGCTGCTGCGCGAGCATTATCGCGGCGGGCAGAGCTTCTTCGTCGCGCCGCGGATCGCCGACCTGCCGCAGATCGAGGAATGGCTGCGCGAGCAGGTCCCCGAGGTGAAGTTCGTCACTGCCCACGGGCAGATGAGCGCGGGCCAGGTCGAGGAGCGGATGAGCGCCTTCTACGACGGCAAATATGACGTCCTCGTGTCAACGACGATCGTCGAGAGCGGCCTCGACATCCCGCGCGCGAACACGTTGATCGTCTACCGCTCCGACCGGTTCGGCCTCGCCCAGCTGTACCAGCTGCGCGGCCGCGTCGGCAGAGCGAAGATCCGCGCCTACGCCTATCTAACCATGCCCGCCGACCGCGCGATCACTGAGGCGGCAATGAAGAGGCTGCAGGTGCTCGCCGATCTCGACAGCCTCGGCGCTGGCTTCCAGCTGGCCAGCCACGACCTCGACATCCGCGGCGCCGGCAATTTGCTCGGGGACGAGCAGTCAGGACACATCAAGGAGGTCGGTTTCGAGCTTTACCAGTCGATGCTCGAGGACGCGATCGTCGAGATGAAGGCCGGCGGCGTCGCCAAGGCTGATGAATTCACGCCGCAGATCAGCGTCGACGCGCCGATCCTGATCCCCGAACATTATGTCCCAGACCTCGACCTTCGGATGGGCCTATACCGGCGGCTCGGCGACCTTGAGGACCGGCAGGCGATCGACGCCTTCGCCGCAGAGCTGATCGACCGGTTCGGCAAGCTGCCCGACGAGACGGCGAACCTGATGAAGATCGTCGAGGTGAAGCTCAACTGCAGGGCGGCGAGCATTGCCAAGCTCGACATCGGGCCCAAGGGCGCGGTGGTGACCTTCGTCCCGAGCGGCTTTCCCGATCTGCCGGCCCTCCTCGGCTATATGGAGCGGCTCAAGGGGTCGGCCCGGCTGCGGCCGGACAGCAGGCTCGCCATTTCGCGCGACTGGCCGACCCCCGCGGCCCGGCTCGACGGCGCCCTGCAGCTATCGCGCGGCCTGGCGCGCGTTGCGGCAACCGGCACGCGGCAGCTGGAGCCAGCTTAGGCGACTTCCTGGATTTGGGTGGTGGCGACGAACCGCCAAAGTTCGTCCTGAGTCAGCGCGCCGGCGCCGAGGAACCCCTGGTAGAGGTCGCATCCCCAATCGGCGAGCAAGGCGAGCTGCGCGGTGCTTTCGACGCCCTCGACCACGACCTTGAGGTCGAGCTCGCGCGCGAGGCGGATCATCGCTCGCACGACGATTCGATCGCGCTCGCCGCCGACGATGTCGGCAATCAGCCCGCGATCGATCTTGAGCATGTCGAGCGGCAGCGTGGTCAGATAGGCGAGGCTCGCATAACCGGTGCCGAAATCGTCGATGGCGATGGTGATCCCGGCCTGCTTCAGGCGCAGCAGCCGCTCTGCGACCGCCGGCTGGTCAACCAGCAACGCGCTCTCGGTGATTTCCACCGTCACCCGTCGGGAATCGATTCCCGCCGCCGCAATTTCGTCGAGCAGCCATTGTTCGTATCCGTCGCGCGAAATGTCCTCGGGCAGCAGGTTGAGCGACAGGCCGAGGCCCTTGAGCGGCCCTTCCCATACTGCGGCCGATCGGAGCGCTTTGCGCTGGACGAGCCGCGACAGGCGTTCGCCGAGAGCGGCAGAGGCGGCGCGGGCGAACAGCGCTTCGGCCGAAGCGGCGACCGGCGAGCGCGCCAGCGCCTCTGCGCCGACGATCCGGCCGCTGACCGGCTCGATCTGCGGCTGGAACAGGACTTCGACCTGCTCGTGCGCGATGACGGTTTCCAGCAGCTGGTCCCGAAACGGAGGAACGGGCGTCGGCGCGTGCTTGTCCGACGCCCGCCTCCCCCACTCAAATACGCCATCCCACTTGAACATGCCGGGTGGGTAACGCCCGCCCCCGCCCGCCGGAAGCGGCGGCGTGGTGCGCGACCCGAAACGGGACAGTGACGCGACCCGCTTATGCTCATATGCTTGCGCCCAGTCGAAACTGACCCGGAGCAGCGCTTGAACGCGGACGCGCCACGTCCATCCGAAGGCGGAGCGGTCGATCTCGCCGGCCTCGGCATCGGTCTTCTCGCCTCGCACCGCAAATCGGCCGCCGAGGCCGAGGGCTTCCTCCGCCAGCGCTACGCCTTCGCCCCGGCCGAACAGGCCGAGATGTTCGTCGCCCTCGGCGGCGACGGCTTCATGCTTCACACCCTCCACCGGATGCTCGACGAGGGGTGCACCAAGCCCGTGTTCGGGATGAACCGCGGGACCGTTGGCTTCCTGATGAACGAATGGCGGCTCGACGGGCTGGCCGAGCGGATTGCCGCGGCCAAAGCGATCCGCGTCGCCCCGCTCGAGATGAAGGCGACGACGGTCGGCGGCCACACCTTCACCCATGCCGCGATCAACGAAGTCTCGCTCCTACGCGAAACGCGCCAGACGGCGAAGATCGAGGTATCGGTCAACGGCCGCGTCGCCTTGCCCGAGCTCGCCTGCGACGGGGTGCTGGTCGCGACGCCGGCGGGCTCGACCGCCTACAACCTCTCCGCCCACGGGCCGATCCTCCCGCTTGCCGCGAAGATGCTCGCTCTGACCCCGATCAGCCCGTTCCGCCCGCGCCGCTGGTCAGGGGCGATCCTGCCCGACGACACCGCGGTCTGCTTCCGCATCCTCGAGGCCGAGAACCGGCCGGTTTCCGCGGTCGCCGACCAGATCGAGGTGCGTGACGTCGCCATGGTCGAGGTCACCCTCGACCGCGAACGCTCGCTGACCTTGCTGTTCGACCCCGAGCATGCGCTCGACGAGCGCATCGCGATGGAGCAGTTCATCACCTGATTTGCGCGGGAACCAGCCGACGGGTCGCTTTGAACACTTGCCATTAAGGCCGGCTTCGCTATCTAGCCCGCCTGCCCGCCAGCGGGCCGCTCCCCGGTAGCTCAGCGGTAGAGCATCCGACTGTTAATCGGACGGCCGCCTGTTCGAATCAGGCCCGGGGAGCCATTTGCAGACGCGAGAATCAACGAAGCGGCCGAGCCCGGAGAGCTCGACCGCTCCGGCGAGGCGTGTTCGTGCCCTCGCAAGAAAGGCCACCCCGCAGCGCGATCAACCATCGATCCGACACCGCGCTCCAGAGCTCAGTTGCAGCCGTCTCAACTTGGGACGCTTAGCGGCGCGCGTCCCCGAGCTCGACCGCGAGGTCATAGATGTGGTCCAATCCGTCGTAGAAGCTCTTTACCGGAATGCGCTCGTTGAGCCCATGGGCGAACATTTCATCGGGCTTGATGAACACGCCGGACGAGGCCCAGGTCGGGATGCCCGCGCTGCGGTACACGAGACCGTCGGTGCCGCCCGATTCCAGGTAGGGCGACAGTGGCACCCCCGGATAGCGCTTGTGGATCGACGCCGCGATCGCGCGCTCGACGTCGGGGCGAAGCTCCGACACCGGGCTTGGCACCGGCGTGCCAATGACCGTGATCGCGATCTTCGGGTTGGCGACCGTCGCTACGAGCTCCTGCCGCACGTCCTCGACCGACACGCCGGGGAAAATCCGGCAGTTGACGGTTGCGGCCGCCTTTTGCGGCAACGCATTTTCCGCGTGGCCGGCGTTGAGCATGGTGGTCACGCAGGTCGTGCGGGTCGTGCCGACGAATTCGGGATCGTTCCAGATGGCATCAGCCGCGGCCTTGTCGTCGGGGTTGGCGGCAAATGTGCGCAGAGCAGCGCCCTCCGCTCCCAGCGTGACCTTGCCGACGGCGCCGAGGTACGCGCGCGTGAGCGGATTCACGCTGACGGCGAAGCGGTGCTGGCCGATCCGGGTCACCGCGGCAGCTAGGTCGTAGATCGCATTGTCGGCGCGCGGGCGCGAGCTGTGCCCGCCGGGATTGGTCGCGAGCAGCTGGAAGCTGGCGTAAGTCTTCTCGGCGCCCTGGACCAGGTAGATTATCGGCGTGCCGTCCGGCGCCAGGATGCCGCCGCCGGCATCGGTGTTGATGGCGAATTCGGCGTCTCTCACCCACGGATGCGCCGCGATCATCCGGGTCGTGCCGGCCGGAGTGCTAAGCCCGGTTTCCTCGTCGCCGACGAAGGCGAACACGAGCGTCCGCCGTGGCTTCAGTCCCGCCTTCTGCAGCCGCAAGATGGTCGATGCGAGCGCCACCACGCCCGCCTTGTTGTCGATCGTGCCGCGGCCGTAGAAATAGCCGCCCTCCTCGATCAGCTTGTACGGGTCGCGCTGCCAATCCTCCGGCCGTGCGTCGACCACGTCCATGTGCGCCGAGAACAGGATCGGTTTCGCCGTCGCGTCGGTGCCCGGAATGCGAACCAGCATCGCCGTGGTTTCGCCGCTCGGAAGCTTGGCGATCTGGTCCGCGGCAATGCCGCCCGCGCGCAATTGCTGCTCGAGATAGGCCGCCATCGCCGGCACCTGCCCCTGGCCCTTCGATGTCCGTAAGGCGACGACGCGCTCGAACAGCTGCCGCGCCTGGGCCTGTTCGGGCGTCGATTGGGCCGAGGCCGGAAGCGCGGCCGACGCAAGAATGAGGCCGAGCGCGAGACGAAGCGAGCGTGTCATGGCAATCCCCCCAGTCACTGCGTTAGCGCGCGCACAGGGGGAAAGTCGATTCCGCTTTAGCCTTCGAGCGCGGCCATCAGGCTCGCGTTGCCGCCCGCCGCAGTCGTGTCGATGCACGTCACCCGCTCGGTCGCGAAGCGCGCGACGTAATGCGGCCCGCCCGCCTTGGGCCCGGTCCCGCTGAGGCCCTCGCCGCCGAACGGCTGGCTTTCGACGATCGCGCCGATCTGGTTGCGGTTGACGTAGAAATTGCCGACCCGGGCATGCGCCTCGACATAATCGCGCACCGTGTCGATCCGGCTCTGCAGCCCGAGCGTCAGGCCGTAGCCGGTCGCGTTGATCGCCTCGACCACCTTGTCCAGGCCTTCGGCGGGAAAGCGTACGACGTGCAGGAGCGGCCCAAAATTCTCACGATTCAACTGACTTAGAGACTGAATTTCATAAAAGGCCGGAGGGACGAAATAGCCGTTCGCCGCGCCTTTCGGCGGGTCGAGACGGCAAATGCGCCGGGCGTTCTTGTCGAGCCACTCGAGATGGGCGTCGAGATCCTTTTTCGCGCCCGCGTCGATCACCGGGCCGACGTCGGTCGCGATGTCGCTTGGGTCGCCGACCTTCAAGGCCTGCATCGCCCCGGCGACCATCTCGATCATCGCGTCGGCGACGTCGTCTTGGACGAACAGCACGCGCAGCGCCGAGCAGCGCTGCCCCGCGCTCTGGAACGCTGAGGAGATGACGTCGCGCGTGACCTGCTCCGGCAGCGCCGAGCTGTCGACGATCATCGCGTTCTGGCCTCCGGTCTCGGCTACGAACGGAATGATCGGCCCGTCGCGCTCGGCGAGTGTGCGGTTGATCGAGTGCGCGGTTTCGGTCGATCCGGTGAAGACAACGCCGCGCAGAAGCGGATGTGCGGTCAGGGCCCCGCCCACGACCCGGCCCGAGCCGGGCGCGAGCTGGATCACGTCCGCGGGGATGCCAGCGCGGTGCATCAGTTCGACGGCGAGCGCGCCGATCAGCGGCGTCTGGCCGGCGGGCTTGGCGATCACGCAATTGCCGGCGGCCAGCGGCGCCGAGGCGAGGCCGGTGAAAATCGCCAGAGGGAAATTCCATGGGGAAATGCTCGCGAACACGCCGCGGCCGTGCAGCCGCAACTCGTTCTGCTCGCCGGTCGGCCCGGGCAGCGGAAGTGGCCTGGTGAACTGGCGCCGCGCCTCGGACGCGTAGAAGCGCAGGAAATCGACGGCCTCGCGCACTTCCAGCACCGCATCGACCAGGGTCTTGCCGGCCTCGCGGATACAGAGCGAATAAAGCTCCTCCCGATGCTCTTCGTAAAGGTCGGCGGCGCGGTCGAGCAGCCGCGCGCGCGCTTCGCCGCCCATGGCGTCCCAGCCGACCTGCGCGGCATGTCCGGCGGCGACCATCCGGTCGACGTCTGCGGCGCTGGCCTCGAACACCGTGCCGACTTCGATCCGCCGGTCGTGAGGTGCGGTTATGGGCCTCGCTTCGCCTGCTCCGATCGCCGGCCGGGCGGTCCAGCGGCGAGACTCAAGCTGTTTCAGGCGCCCGAGCAAGGGATCGCGCACGAGCGGGTCGGACAGGTCGCAGCCGGCGCTGTTGAGGCGGCTGGAACCGAAGACGTCGCGCGGCAGGATGATCTTCGGGTTGCGCTTGGGCTCGAGCGTGGCGAGCGCGGCGACCGGGTCGCGGACCAGCTCGTCGAGCGACACCTGCTCATCGGCGATGCGGTTGACGAACGAGCTGTTGGCACCGTTCTCGAGCAGCCGCCGGACGAGATAGGCGAGCAGCTCCTTGTGGCTGCCGACCGGCGCGTAGATCCGCACCGGCGTCCGCGCCTCGCCGATGCCGTCCTCGAGCCGGGCCAGCTCCTCGTACAGCGCCTCGCCCATACCGTGCAGCCGCTGGAACTCGAACGGCCGGCCGCCTGCGAGCGCCTTCACTTGGCCGATCGTGTTGGCGTTGTGCGTGGCGAAGGCGGGATAGATGAGGTCGCCGGCGTCGAGCAGCTTCTTGGCGCAAGCGAGATAGGAGACGTCGGTCGCGACCTTGCGCGTGAACACCGGATAATCCGAAAGCCCAGCGACCTGCGCGACCTTGACCTCGGTGTCCCAGTAAGCGCCCTTGACCAGCCGGACCATCAGCTTGCGGCCGTGCGCGCGGGCCGCCTCGGCAACCCAGTCGCACAGCGGCGCGGCGCGCTTCTGATAGGCCTGGATGGCGATGCCGAACCCGCCCCAGCCGTTGGCGAACAATTCGTCCTCGGCGAGCAGCGCCTCGAACACGTCCATCTGCAGTTCGAGCCGGTCGGCTTCCTCGGCGTCGATAGTCAAATGGACGTCGGCCCGCGACGCCTTCAGCGCCAGCTCGCGCACGACAGGAACGACCGCGGTGACCGCCTCCTCGGCCTGGCTCCATTCGTAGCGGGGATGGAGCGCGGTGAGCTTGACCGAAATGCCCGGGGAAGAGCGGAACCCGCCGCTTGCTTCCTTCGCGATCCGGTCGAGAGCCTGAGCATAGGCTTCGGCATAACGCTCGGCGTCGGGGAAGGTCTTCGCCGCTTCGCCGAGCATGTCGAAGCTGTGGCTGAGCCCCTGGCGGCGTTCGGGCTCGGCGCGCTTCAGCGCTTCGTCGATGGACCGCCCGAACACGAAGTTGCGGCCGAGGATCTTCATCGCCTCGCGCACCGCGGTGCGGACCACGGGCTCGCCCAGGCGCCCGACGGCGCGGCCGAGCGCGGCCTTCCAATTGTCCGACCGGTCCTGCGCGCCCTCCAGCACCTTGCCCGTCAGAAGCAGCGAGAAGGTCGCGGCGTTGACGAACGCCGAATCCGAAGCGCCCATCTTCTCCGACCAGTCCGGCCCCGCAAGCTTGTCGGCGATCAGCTCGTCGGCCGTGTGCGCGTCGGGGATTCGCAGCAACGCCTCGGCGAGGCACATCATGGCGATGCCTTCGTCGGAGCCGAGGTCGTAGGCGTGGAGGAAGGCGTCGATTCCCGACGGCTTGTGCGCGCGCACGCCCTTGACCAGGGTCCGCGCGATCGCCGCTGCTTCGCCGAGCGCCGCCGGCGCGAGTTTCGCCTGGTTCAGTCGCTCTGCAACAAGCTGGTCTTCGTCGGGGCGGTAGGCGATCCGGACCGCGGACCGGTCGAGCGGCGCGGTGCGCGCCTTGGCCGCTATGCGAGCTGTCCGTGGCAATGCTTGTACTTCTTGCCGGATCCGCACGGACAGGGCGCATTGCGGCTGACCGGGGCCTCGATCACCCCGCCGTCCGGGCGTTGCGGCATGTTCGGCTGCGGAATCGCCAGTGGCGGCATGCCCGAGAGCAGCCCGCGCGTGCCCGCGTCAATGTCGGCCGAGTCATCGTCGCCCGAGAAAGGATCGAGATGCTGGGTGATGAAGTCGGGCAGCTCCGGCGGCGGCGCTTCCTGATACTGGAACTGGGCGTGCATCAGGACGCGGGTCACTTCCTCGCGGATCGACACCAGCAGCCGCTCGAACAGCAGGAACGCCTCCTGCTTATATTCGTCGATCGGCTTCTTCTGGGCGTAGCTGCGAAGGTGGATCACCTGGCGCAGCGCGTCGAGCGTCGCGAGATGCTCCTTCCAATGATGGTCGAGCGTCTGGAGCAGGATCTGCTTTTCGACCGACCGCATGCTGTCGGCATCGATCTCCGCGGCCTTCTCCGCCATGACCGCATCGGCCAGCCCTTGCAGGCGCTCGATGATCAGCTCCTGCTCGACGGCTTCCTCCTCGAGCCAGTCGTCGATCGGCGGCTGGAGCCCGAAAATCGCGTCGATACTCTCCTTGAGCTCCGTGACGGTCCACTGCTCGGGATAGGAACCCTCGGGGCAATTGACCCAGACGATCGACTGGATCGTATCCGCGCGCATGTCCTCGATGACGTCGGTGACGCTCTCGGCGTCCATGATGTCGGCCCGCTGCTCGTAGATGACCTTGCGCTGGTCGTTCATCACGTCGTCGAATTCGACGACCTGCTTGCGGATGTCGTAGTTGCGCGCCTCGACCTTCTTTTGCGCCGTCTCGATCGCCTTCGAAATCCACGGGCTGACGATCGCCTCGCCGTCCTCGAGATTCTTGTTCATCAGCCGCGCGAACATGGTCTGCGGCCCGAAGATCCGCAGCAGGTCGTCGTCGAGGCTCAAATAGAATTTGGACAGGCCGGGATCGCCCTGGCGCCCCGATCGCCCGCGCAGCTGGTTGTCGATGCGCCGGCTCTCGTGGCGCTCTGTGCCCAGGACGTAGAGACCGCCAAGCTCGAGCACCCGCTGCTTCTCCGCCCCGATCTCGGCGCGAACCTTCTCGGCCTTGGCGGCATATTCGGGCGTCCCGGGAGCCAGGTCCGGGAATTCGTCCTGCATCCGGAATTCGAGATTGCCGCCGAGCTGGATGTCGGTGCCGCGGCCGGCCATGTTGGTCGCGATCGTGACCGCCCCGAGCCGGCCTGCCTGGGCGACGATGTGCGCCTCCTGCTCGTGAAAGCGGGCATTGAGGACCGAGTGTTTCACGTTTTCTTTCTCGAGATATTCGGACAGCATTTCCGATTTCTCGATGGAAACGGTGCCGACCAGGACCGGCTGCCCGGCTTCCTGCTTCGCCTTGAGCTCCTCCGCGATAGCCCCGAACTTCTCCGGCAGAGTCTTGTAGAAGACGTCGTCCTCGTCGACCCGCAGGACCGGCACGTTGGTCGGGATCGCGACCACGTTCATCTTGTAAATGTCGAAGAATTCCGGGGCCTCGGTCATCGCCGTTCCGGTCATGCCGGAGAGCTTCGGATACATGCGGAAGTAATTCTGGAAGGTGATCGAGGCGAGGGTCTGGTTCTCGGGCTCGATCGCGACCCCTTCCTTCGCCTCGACGGCCTGGTGCAAGCCGTCCGACCAGCGCCGCCCCTCCATCATTCGACCGGTGAATTCGTCGATGATGACGATCTTCCCGTCCTTCACGATATAGTCGATGTCCCGCTTGAACATCACGTTCGCCTTGAGCGCCTGGTTCAAGTGATGAACGACCTGGGTGTTGACGATGTCGTAGAGATTGCGGCCCTCGATCAGCCCTTCGGCCTCGAGCATGCGCTCGGCCTTCTCCGTCCCTTCCTCGGTGAGGACGACGCTCTTCTGCTTTTCGTCCTTCTCATAGTCGGTCTCCGCGAGCGCCTTCACTATGCGGTCCGCGCCGATGTAGAGGTCCGACTTGTCGTCGGTCGGGCCGGAAATGATCAGCGGGGTGCGCGCCTCGTCGATGAGGATCGAATCAACCTCGTCGACGATGGCGAAATGGAACGGGCGCTGGACCATCTGCTCGCGCGAGAATTTCATATTGTCGCGGAGATAGTCGAAGCCGAACTCGTTATTGGTCCCGTAGGTGATGTCGGCGTTGTAGGCGTCGCGCCGTTCCTGGTCGGACAGGTTGGGGACGATCACGCCTACGGTCATCCCGAGGAAGCGGTAGATCTGGCCCATCCAGTCGGCGTCGCGGCGCGCAAGATAGTCGTTGACGGTAACGACATGGACGCCCTTGCCTACGAGCGCGTTGAGATAGACCGCGAGCGTGGCGACCAGCGTCTTGCCCTCGCCCGTCTTCATCTCGGCGATCTCGCCGCGGTGAAGGGCGATGCCGCCGATCAGCTGGACGTCGTAGTGCCGCTGCCCGAGCGTTCGAATCGCAGCTTCGCGGACCGTCGCGAACGCCTCGGGCAGCAGTTCGTCCAGCTTCACCCCGTCGGCCAAACGGCGGCGGAAGATTTCGGTCCGCCCCTTCAGCTCCTCGTCGGTGAGGGCGGAGATGGTCGGCTCGAATCCGTTGATCGCCTCGACATATTTGCCGAGGCTGCGGACATAGCGGTCGTTGGCCGATCCGAAGATGCTTTTTGCCAATCCGGCGAACATGAAATTCCCTTAAAGACCCGCGCGTTCAAGAAAGGCGGAAACCCGTCGCCGACGCTCTGGGAAACTGCGCCGGGCGATGTAAGGAGCGGCCCTCTTATAGTCAATTAACGGCGGAGCGAACGATGACGAGTTTAGCCGGCGGCTGCATGTGCGGCGCGGTCCGCTACGAGCTTCGCAGCGAACCGGTCGATTGCGGCTGGTGCCATTGCCGCACGTGCCAGCTCTACGGAGCGGCGCCGGCGATGCCGTTCGCCACGGTTCCGGTCGAGGATCATAGCTGGTCGAAGGGCGCCGACCAGGTCCGCTGGGTCGAATCGTCGAGCTTCGGGCAGCGCGCTTTCTGCGGCCGTTGCGGCACCGGGCTCCTGGTCCGGGTCGATCACCAGCCCGAAACGGTCGATTTCCCCGTGGTCACGCTCGACGAGCCGGACTCGCTCGCGCCCGGCTTCCATATCTTCTGGGGCAGCAAGGTCGCGTGGTTCGACCCCGGCGACAACCTACCGCGGCACGCGAAATTCCGCCCCCACACAAGAGGTCTCGAGGGGACCGAGCCGCCCGCCTGATCAGCGCCGCTGTGGCGAAGCGGGCCGGCTCATCAGCGCGACGCCGGTCTCCACCAGGGGCCGCCACTCGGCGTCGGCCGGGCTGTCGGCGAGGACCCGCTTCCAGATCTCCACCGCCTGCTGACGGTCGCCGGACCGCGCCAGCGCAAGCCCATAGAAGAACGGTGGCCCGGGGTAGCCGGGGGACAGCTCGGCCGCGCGCCGATAGGCAAATTCGGCCGGCGGCGTAAGACCGCGCGAATGTTCGACCAACGCATTGCCGAGGCCGACCCACAAATGGGCACTACCGGGATATTTTCCGACGGCGTTCTGCAGCAGCCCGACGGCATTGCCGGTATCGCCGGAGCGGGCATAGGCCTCGGCGATGATCAGCCAGCGCTCCTCCGGGCTGAAGTCGCCGTAGAAAGCGTGACGCGCGCCGGTCAGCGGAATGACGTCGCGCTGGGCTTCCCCGCGCGCCGGCGCGCCGGCCAGCGACGGCCGGCCCTGGAGCGCGTAGCCGGCGGCGCCGAACAGCAGCGCCGCGCCGGCTGCGGTCAGCATTCCGCCACGGACGCGCAGCATCCACAAGCCCGCTGCGCTTGCGGCGAACAGCAGCAGCAGCGCGAGCCAGCCCATCACGCCCCGCCCTTCAGTCGGATCCGCCGCCGGACCAGCACCGCGCCGGCTACGAGCAGCACAATCGGCGCGAGCCACAGCGGCCACGCCGTCGGCTCGCCGGTCGGGCGATAGCTGATCCAGCTTCCGTATCGCTCGACCAGCCAGGCGCGGATCGCGCCCGGCTTCTCGCCCGCGGCGATGCGGCGGCGAACCAGGTCGCGCATGTCGCCGGCGAGCTCGGCATCCGAATCGGCGATCGATTGCCCCTGGCACACCAGGCAGCGAAGCTCCGCCATCAAGCGCTGCGCCTCGGCCTCCTGCTTCACATCGGGAAGCTGGCGGTTGGCCCAATAGGCCGGCGGCAGATCGCTGTCCGCGAGCGCGGGCGCGGCGAGCGCGAGCGTCAATGCGATGACAATCGTTCGGGCGCGGCTCATTTCGCCTGCTCCAGCCTGGCGAGGATCGTCGGCACGTCGCGCTCGGTCACCGCGCCGATATGCTGATAGCGGATGATGCCGCGGCCATCGACGACGAAGCTTTCCGGCACGCCCGAGGACCCGAGCGCGATCTGCACCTGGCTCTGCAGGTCGCTGCCGATGCGCTCGTAGGGGTCCCCGCGCCGGGCGAGGAAGTCGGCCACGTCCTCCGGCCGGTCGCGCACCGCGATCCCGTCGATTGCAACGCCGCGCGCCTTGAGCCGCTCCAGCACCTTCACTTCCTGGATGCACGGCAGGCACCAGCTGGCGAAAATGTTGACGAGCCGCGGCTTGCCGGTCGCGAGGTCTTGTGACGAGAGGCCCGGCTTTCCCGAAAGCGCCGCTGGCAAGCGGAAGGCGGGCACCGGTTTGCCCGCCAGCTTCGAGCCGACCGTCGTGTCCGCGGGGGTCGCGAGCCGCCACACCAGCCCGGCGATCAGCACCAGCAAAAGGGCCAGCGGCACGAAGCGCAGCGCGCGGCTCATGCGTAGCGCTCCTTGCGCCACTCGGCCGCGATCCTTCGCCGCCGCGACCGCCACAGCCGCCCGGACAGCGCCAGGGCGCCGCCCAAGCCGATCATCCCGCCGCCGAGCCAGATCAGGGTCACGAACGGTTTCCACCACAGGCGCAATTGCCAGCCGCCCTCCCCGTCCGGCTTGCCGATGACGGTGTAGAGCTGTCCGTTCCAGAAGGTGGCGATGGCCGCTTCGTTGGTCTCCATCGGCGGATCGCGGAAATAGCGCGACTGCGGCGCGAGCGTGACCGGCGGATCTCCGCGCGACGCGCTAAGCTGACCCTCGAGCGCGGTCCAGTTCGGCCCGGCGGTCGGGACCACCTGCTCGAGCTGCACCAGCCACGGACCGACCGCGAGCCTTTCGCCGGGCCTGGCGACGGCCAGCGTCTCGCTGGTGAAAGCCGCGTTGGCGGCCATTCCGGCGAGCGCGACCGCAATCCCGAAATGCGCGACGACCATGCCCCAGGTCGCGAGCGGCGCGCGTAGCGGATTGCGGACGACGAGCGGCAGGATGCTGGCCACGGCGAGATAGGCCGCGACCGTCAGCCCGAGACGCGGAAGGACGGTCATTCCGGGCCAGAGGATGATGGAGATGACCAGCGCGCCGACGCCGAGCAGCGCGGGGACGGTCAGAAGCCTGAACACCGGCCGCCGCTCGCGGCGCCAGGCGAGCAGCGGCCCGACGCCGACGAGGACCGCGAGGATTAGCGCAAGCGGGCCCGCGACCAGGTTGAAATAAGGCGCTCCGACCGACAGCTTTTCGCCCGTCACCGCCTCGACGAACAGCGGATAGAGCGTCCCGACGAAGACGAGGCCGAGAATCACGCTGAGCAGCAGATTGTTGATCACCAGCCCGGTTTCGCGGCTGACCAGCTCGAACGGCGCGCCTTCCTTGAGGCTCGCCCCGCGCCAGGCGAACAAGGCGAAGGCCGCCCCGACATAGAGTGCCAGGAGACCGAGCAGGAACGTGCCGCGCTGCGGGTCGATGGCGAAGGCATGGACCGAGGTCAGCACGCCCGATCGCACGAGGAAGGTCCCGACCATCGACATCGAAAAGCCGACGACCGCGAGCATCATCGTCCATGCCTTTAGCGCGCCGCGCGCGGCGAGCACGTTGATCGAGTGGAGCAAGGCGGTCGCGGCGAGCCACGGCATCAGCGAGGCATTCTCGACCGGGTCCCAGAACCAGTAGCCGCCCCAGCCGAGCTCGTAATAGGCCCAGTAGCTTCCCGCGGTGATCCCGAAGGTCAGGAAAATCCACGCGGCGAGCACCCACGGCCGCATCGCGCGGGCGAGCCTGGCATCGACCTCGTTGGTGAGCAAAGCGCCGAACGCCAGGCTGAACGCGACGGACAGCCCGACATAGCCGAAGTAGAGCGTCGGCGGGTGGAAGGCGAGGCCCGGGTCCTGCAGCAAGGGGTTGAGCCCCTGCCCCTCCGGCGGCGCCGGGTTGAGCCGCGCGAACGGGTTCGAGGCAATCAGCAGGAAGGCGTAGAAGCCGAGCGCCAGCGCCGCCTGGCTGCCCAAGGTGGCGATCATCGTGCGCTCGCCGAGCCGGCGCGACAAAGCAGCGAGGAACGCGCCGGCCACCGCCAGCACGGTTACCCACAGCAGCATCGAGCCTTCGTGGTTCCCCCACGCCCCGGCGAGCTTGTAGACGAACGGCTTGGCGCTGTGGCTGTTCTCGACGACCAGCGCGACCGACAGATCGGTGCGGACGAAGACCACAAGCAGCATGACGAAAGCGGTCAGCGTCAGCCCGCCCTGAATGATGGCGACGGCGCGCATCGTCCGGCCTGCCGCCGTCCCGGCACGGAGAGCGGCAACGGCCAGAACCAGTTGCAGCGCGGCGAGCCCCGCCGCGAGCCACAATGCGGCGAGGCCCGCTTCGGCGATCATTTGTCGAGCGTCTTCCCGGCCTCGTGCTCGGCGGCGATATTGCCGAGCTGCGGCGGCATATAGCGCTCGTCATGCTTGGCGAGGATATTATCGGCGACGAACAGGCCCTGCGGCAGCAATTTGCCTTCCGCGACGACGCCGCTGCCCTCGCGGAACAGCTCCGGCGGGATGCCGCGATAGACGACCGTCACCTTGTCCTTGCCGTCGGTAACCGCAAACTGGACGGTCAGCGCGTCGTTGCGAACCAGCGAGCCCTGCTCGACCATCCCGCCGAGCCGGATCGCTTTGCCCACGGCGGCCCGGTCGAGCTCGCTTGGGGTGTAGAAATAGGACGCCTTTTCGCGCAGTCCCCACATCGCCAGCAGCACCGCGGCGAGCAGCGCGACCAGCGCGGCGCCGACCAGCACCAGCCGCTGGCTCTTCGGCTTCATGGCTTGCGGCCGAGCGCGTCGGCGGCGGCTTCGGCCCGACGCATCGAGGCATAGGCCCAGATCATCAAGCCGGCAGTCAGCAGGATCGCGACGGCATAAGCGCCAATGACGAACGGCCAGGGGTTCACCGGCTCATCCTCCGCATCCGCGCCTCGACCTTGGTCTCGGCGAGCTCCGCCCGAATGCGCATCAGCACCGCCGCGCCGAACAGGCAGGTGAAGCCGAGCAGGGTCAAAGGCAGCGGCCACAGGATCGAATTGTCGATGGTCGACCCGCCGGTGATCGAGATGCTCTGCCCCTGATGAAGCGTGCGCCACCACAGCACCGAATAATGGATGATCGGTAGGTTGATCGCGCCGACCAGCCCGTAGATCGCGGCGCTCCGGCCGTCGCCGCCGCGCTCGCGCTCGGCCGCGGCCAGCGCGATATAGCCAAGATAGAGGAAGAACAGGACCAGCATCGAGGTCAACCGCCCGTCCCACTCCCACCAGGTGCCCCAGGTCGGGCGGCCCCAGATCGAGCCCGTCAGCAGGCAAATCGCGGCAAAGGTCGCACCGGCGGGGGCGATCGCCCGGCCCGCGACCGCGGCGAGCGGATGGCGCCACACCAGTTGGCTGACCGACGCCGTGGCGATGCCTAGCCAGCCGCCCATACCGAGCCACGCCGCGGGCACGTGGATGTAGAGGATGCGGACGGTCTCGCCCTGCAAGTAATCGGGCGGAGTCAGCGTCAGCCCCGCCACCATTCCGCCGATCGCGAGCAGAAGCCCGACGCCGAGCAACCAGGCCGTCGCCGGCCGGGCGATCCGCAGGAAGCGCGTGGGATTGGCGAGCGCGTGCATTGCGCTGCTGCTTATGCCCGTCCGATCAGCCGCTGCGCCATGGCGTCGGCGACCGCGGCGGGGTCGCGGCCCGAGGCCTTGCTCTCGCCCCAGACCTGCTCGAGCCGGACCGGAATGCCCTCGATCCGCTCGCGGACCAGGTTCGCGTCCCCGTCGCCGAGATATTCGGTGCAGACGTTAATGATCCCACCGGCGTTGATGACATAATCGGGGGCGTAGAGAATGCTGCGCGCGTGCAACCGCTCGCCGTCCTCGGGCGTCGCGAGCTGGTTGTTCGCCGCGCCGGCGACGATCGGCGCGTTCAGCGCGGCGATCGACTGCTCGTCGAGCACCGCGCCGAGCGCACACGGGCTGACGACGTCGGCTTCCAGCTTCAGCACCTCGTTCGGCGAAACGACCGTGCCGTTCGCGGCCTCGGCCAGCTTTTCGGCCTTGGTTGCGTCGATGTCGGCAATCGACAGCCTCGCGCCTTCGGCCGCGGCATGGAGCGCGATGCCGGTCGCGACCGAGCCTGCCCCCTGCAGCGCGATGTGCAGCCCGGCGACGCTATCCTTGCCGAGGGCGTGCCTGACCGCCGCCTTGATGCCCAGGAACACGCCGAGCGCGGTGTGCGGCCCGGGGTCGCCGCCGACCTCCTTACCCTCGGCGGGAAGCCCCGCGACGAACTTCGTGTTGCGGCTCACTTCGATGATGTCGGCGACGCTCATCCCGACGTCCTCGGCGGTCACGTAGCGGCCGCCGAGCCGATCGACCGCCTTGCCGAATGCGTGGAGCAGGTCGGGCGTCTTGGTCCGCTGCTCGTCGGCCAGGATCACGGTCTTGCCGCCACCGAGCGGAAGCCCGGCCATGGCGTTCTTGTAGCTCATTCCGCGCGACAGCCTCAGCGCGTCGGTCAGCGCCTCCTCGTCCCTCGCATAATGCCAGAAGCGGGCGCCGCCCGCCGCGGGGCCGAGGTGGGTCGAATGCAAGGCGATGATGGCTTTGAGCCCGCACTTTTCGTCGGTCACGAAGTGGATATCCTCGTGCGCGTCGAAGTCCGGGAGCGCCCAGGGCGTCGTCATGTCTGTGAATGGTTCCCGAGAAATGAATGCCGAAACGCGTCCCCCCGCAAAATCATGGTTGGGGGCTAGTCGATGGGGCGATCGACGGGACTTGAACCCGCGACCCTCGGTACCACAAACCGATGCTCTAACCAGCTGAGCTACGATCGCCGTGAAGCGCCCGAGGAACGGTTCCCTCCGGCGCCCGCGCCACTTAAGGATGCACCCCGAGGAAGGCAAGCAAAGGCCATGAACCCGACGATCGAGAAATTCGGCTGGCCCGGCAGCCTGGTCCG
>DATEEM010000022.1:0-27740 GCA_035281125.1 Sphingomicrobium sp.
GCGGGCGACTATCCCCAGGCAGCGGTCAGGCTGTCCGCTGAGCAGCGCCGGGAGCTCGGCGCCGAATATCTCAAGCGGGCCGGAGTCCAGCGGCGGACCGATCGCCCCTTCTTCATCGACAAGCTGCCCAACAACTGGCTCTACGCGCCGTTCATCCACCTCATCCTGCCGAAGGCCAGGATCATCGACGCGCGGCGGCATCCGCTCGCCTGCTGCCTGTCGAACTTCCGCCAGCATTTCGCGCGCGGCCAGCCGTTCACTTATTCGCTCGCCGACGTCGGCCGATATTATTCGGACTATGTGCGTTTGATGGCGCACATCGACTCGGCACTGCCGGGCAGGGTCCACCGCGTGATCTATGAGCGGATGGTGGACGATACCGAAGCCGAAGTCCGCTCGCTGCTCGACTCATGCGGCCTCGCGTTCGAGTCGGCCTGCCTCGAGTTCTACAAGACCGACCGGGCGGTGCGGACGGCGAGCTCGGAGCAGGTCCGCCGGCCCATTTATCGCGAAGCGACGGAGGAGTGGCGGCCGTACGAAGCCTATCTCGATCCGCTCAAGACCGCGCTGGGCCCCGTCCTCCAGACCTATCCGCGAGCTCCCGCGTCATTCGCGTAACGGTAGGTCGATAATCGTCACGCACCCGCCATAACGGCTGTTGACAAGCGCCCGGCGCTCTGTCGCTATGCCGACACATCCATGGGGGGCATTCCATGACCGACCGCTCTCTCCGCGCCGCAGTGCTTGGCCTGCTGGCGACAACTGCCCTTGCGTCCCCGGCGTGGGGACAGACCGAGCCGCAGACCACGGGGCAATCACCGGCACCGGGAACCAACGCGACCGACGTGACCGCGCCGCCGCCGACGACTCAGGTCGCCCAGGACGGCCAGGTCCGCGACGAGACCGAGATCATCATCACCGCGACCAAGCGCGAGGAAAACCTCCAGAATGTTCCGATCAGCGTCCAGGCGCTTGGAACGCGGCGGCTCGACCAGCTCAATATCTCGAACTTCGAGCAGTACACCAAGCAGCTGCCGTCGGTCAGCTTCCAGTCGGCTCAGCCCGGCGTCACTGTAGTCTACATGCGCGGCGTCGCGACCGGGGGCGACGGCAACCATTCGGGCTCGCTCCCATCGGTCGGCTCTTATCTCGACGAGCAGCCCGTGACGACCATTGGCGGAACGCTCGACGTCCACATCTACGACATTGCCCGGATCGAGAGTCTCGCCGGGCCGCAGGGCACGCTCTACGGCGCATCGAGCGAAGCGGGCACCATCCGGATCATCACCAACAAGCCCGAGCTGGGCGCAACCAGCGGGCGGATCGACGCCGAGCTCAACACGGTGAACCACGGCGGGATGGGCGGCAAGCTCGAGGGCATGATCAACCTGCCCGTGTCCAGCAACATGGCGTTCCGTGGAGTCGCCTTTTACAAGCGCGACGCGGGGTACATCGACAACATCTTCGGGTCGCGGACCTATTATGTGTTCGACGACCCGCCCGTGGGCGCTGACGAAGTGCCCAATCTGACGGTCACCAATGCCGGGCTCGAGGAAAAGAATTTCAACGACATCGAAACTTACGGCGGGCGGGCGGCGCTAAAGGTCGACCTGAACGACAATTGGACCGCGACTCCGACCTTCCTCTACCAGAAGATGGACAGCGACGGCGTCTTCTTCTTCGATCCGAACCTGGGCGAATATAAGATCGACCGCTTCCGCGAGGACGTCCGCAAGGACAAGTTCTGGCAGGCGGCGCTCACCATCCAGGGCAAGATCGCCAATTTCGACGTGACCTATGCGGGCGCCTATATGGACCGCAAGACCTCGTCGGTCAGCGACTATGCCGATTACGCCGACGCCTACGACCAGCTCTACGCGAATTATTATTATGGCTTGTACGGGCGGGGCCTGGGCGTCTTCTATTATCTCGACGCGGCCGGCAATCGCACGATCAACCCGCAGCAATATATCGAGGGTAGCGATCATTTCAAAAAGATGAGTCAGGAGCTGCGGTTCGCGTCACCCTCGGACAAGGCGTTCCGGGTGATCGCCGGGCTTTTCTACCAGCGGCAGTCGAACCTCATCCACCAGGACTACAAGGTCGACGGACTCGCGCCGGAACTGTCGGTCAACGGCTTGCCCGGGACCTTGTGGCTGACGCAGCAGAAACGCGTCGACAAGGATTATGCGGCGTTCGGCGAGGCGAGCTTCGACGTCACCCCGCAAATCACCGTCACCGCCGGGGGCCGATGGTACAAGTTCGACAACAGCCTGATCGGATTCTTCGGCTTCGGCCGCAATCCGGGCATCGATCCGGGCGACGGGCGGCCGTTCACGCTCCGCCCGTTCAACGTCGCCGCGAGCAGCCGGACCGGCGTGGCGGGATGCTTCACCACCAGTGGTGACACGCTCCGCGACTCACTGACCAACAACACGGACCTGACGCTGATCGAGCCGGCGGTCAGCGGCAGCCCGTGCGTCAACCTCGGCGATTTCGTCGACGGCGAGGTCAGGCCGAAGCGGGCGAAAGACACGGGCTTCATCCATCGGCTGAACGCGACATGGCGCCCGCGCACGGGACTGATGTTCTACGCGACCTGGTCGCGCGGTTTCCGGCCGGGCGGAATCAACCGCCGCGGCGACGTGCCGCCCTATGACGCCGACTTCCTCAGCAATTACGAGGTCGGGTGGAAGACGACGTTCGGCCGCTTGCGGTGGAACGGCGCGATCTATCACCAGAAATGGAAGAAATTCCAGTTCAGCTTCCTCGGCCAGAACAGCTTCACCGAGATCCACAACGGCAAGGACGCGCGGATCAACGGCGTCGAGACCGACATCAATTATGTCGCCGGTGGCCTGACCCTGAACGCGGCGGTCGCCTACACCGACGCGAAAACCAAGGGGAATGTGTGCGGCGACATTGCCGACACGACCGACGATTGCAGCTTGAGCTTCAACTCAGTGCCGAGCGGGACGCGGCTCCCGGTAACGCCCAAGTTCAAGGGCTCGGCGACGGCCCGCTACAGTTGGCCGGTGTTCGGCGACGTCAAGGCGCACGTCCAGGGCGGGATCGCCTACAAGGGGTCGGCGCGCGCGTCGCTCCGGTCACTGCAGCTGCAGGCGGGAACCTTCGCCCTGGTCGATCCCAACTCGTACCTCGGGCGAATCCGCTCCTCGACCGTGGTCGACCTGTTTGCCGGGCTCGACTGGCCGCGGTGGAACGTCGAGGCGTTCGTCACCAACCTGTTCGACAGCCGCGACGAGCTGTCGCGAGGCGTCAATTGCGGGAGCTGCACGCGCGTGCTGATCGTGCCCGGCCGGCCGCGCACCTTCGGCGTCCGCACCGGCGTCAAATTCTAGCGGAGGCCGCGAATGGCCGGATCGAGAACGTTCACCTGGATCGCCTCGGCGATTTTCGCGCTGATGGCGCTGGTCCACGTCTACCGCCTGTTCACCGACTTCCAGATCATCGTCGGTTCGCACACGATCCCGATGTCGGTGAGCTATGTCGCGATCCTCGTCACGGCTCTGCTGAGCTGGATGCTGTGTCGCGAAGCGCGGGGAACGCGCGGGGCGTAAGTCCTTAGCCGACCCCCGGATCAAGGCCGGAGTGCTCGCCGGATCAAGTCCGGCTCACACGTTGAAGCGGAACAGCAGGACGTCGCCGTCCTGCACGACATAGTCCTTGCCCTCGGCGCGCATCCGGCCGGCATCCTTCGCCCCGGTCTCGCCGCCGAACTTGACGAAATCGTCGTAGGAAATGGTCTCGGCGCGGATGAAGCCGCGCTCGAAGTCGGTGTGGATCTCGCCGGCGGCCTCGGGCGCCTTCGCGCCTTTGTGCACTGTCCAGGCGCGCGCTTCCTTGGGACCGGCGGTGTAGAAAGTGATCAGCCCCAACAGCTCGTAGGCAGCATGGATCATCCGGTTGAGCCCGGTTTCGTGGAGGCCTAGATCGGCGAGGAAGGCGTCGCGCTCGTCGGCGGGCAGGGTTGCGATCTCGGCCTCGATGGCGGCGGAGATGACGACGGTCTTCGCGCCTTCGGCGGCGGCCTTGTCGGCGACGCGCTGCGAATGGGCGTTGCCGCTCGCGGCGTCGGCTTCGTCGACGTTGCAGGCGTAGAGCACGGGCTTGGCGGTGAGCAGCTGGGCGCGTTGCAGCGCTTTCGCCTCTTCCGCGTCCTTGGGCTGCGTGAGGCGCGCAGGCGTTGAGTCCCGCAGCAGGTCGAGCGCCTGGCCGAGCACGCTTGCTTCGATCTTCGCCTCCTTGTCGCCCTGCTGCGCCTTCTTGACCAAGTTGGGGACGCGCCGCTCGAGCGATTCGAGGTCGGCGAGCATCAGCTCGGTCTCGACCGTTTCGGCGTCGGCGATCGGATCGACCCGGCCCTCGACGTGGGTGACGTCGCCGCCCTCGAAGCAGCGCAGCACGTGGACGATCGCGTCGACCTCGCGGATATTGGCGAGGAACTGGTTGCCGAGGCCTTCGCCTTTGGACGCGCCGCGGACGAGGCCGGCGATGTCGACGAACTCGATCTGGGTCTCGATCTCCTGGGCGGAGCCGGCGATCTCGCGAATCTTGTCGAGGCGCGGGTCGGGGACCGCGACGCGACCGACGTTGGGCTCGATCGTGCAGAACGGATAGTTCGCCGCCTGAGCCGCGGCGGTCTCGGTCAAGGCGTTGAAAAGCGTCGATTTGCCGACGTTCGGCAAGCCGACGATGCCGCAGCGAAAGCCCATGTGTTCTCCAACATTGGCGTCATCGCAAGGAGCGCAGCAACGCGGCGATCCAGCTCTGGATTGCTTCGCTTCGCTCGCAATGACGGAAGGTTTGACGGCCCTCTACGCGAAGTTGAAGCTGATGCTCAACCGCTCGCCCTTGCCGGTGCCGGGAAGAACTTCGTGGCGCAGCCAGCTTTCCCACATCAGCAGCAGGCCCGGACGCGGCTCGACGGTTACGAACGTGTCGGCTCGGGGCGGCGCGGACATCATCAGGGGAAGGCGCGGGTCCTCGAAGCGGATCGCGCCCGAGCCCGCCGGCACTTCGACATAGAAAGTGCCTGAAATGATGCTGTGCGGATGGATGTGCCCACTGTGCTGCCCACCGGATTTCAACAGGTTCACCCACTGGCTGTCGAGCTTGGGCTTGCGATCCCAGCCAAGCTCGCGGGCAAAGCTGACCGCATGGCGCGTCAGAAGTTTCGCCAGCTCGGCGAAGGCCGGGTCCCGCCGCGGCAGGTCATTGAGCGAGGCATAGCTGGTGTAGCCGGCGTAGCGATGCTCCTTCGACCAGCGGACCCCGGCTGAATCGTCTTTCGCCAGCGCGCGGATCGAGTGGGCGAGGTCAGCGATGAGCCGTGCGTCGCCGAGCTCTGCTTCGCACAGCTGAGTCGCGAAGAGAGACCGGACGTTCATTCGTTTCCGCCAGGATTGTCGAGAATAGCCTGCACCAAGACCTGCTGCGGGCGCGACAGGCGGGCGTCGATGGTCAACAGGCCCGTCTCCGCACCGGACCCCATCAGATGCAGCATCGAATGCACCGGAAGATTTCCTTTGGCCAAATAGCCGGTCGTTCCTTGCCCCTCCCGCCAAGCCGGCGTCACCAACCGAATGGATCGTGCGGTTCGGCTGACGATCCGGTCGTGAACGAAGGGCCCGGAAGGGAGCGAACCATCCATGATGTCGGCCCAGTCCTGCCGATCGATCAGGTGACGAAACTGCGGGAAGTAGCGGGCGATGGCCGACCAGACTGAAAAACGCCCCGAGGTCTGTCCGTCACTGAAGGACGCGACAATTGCCGGACCACGGAAACGGACGCGGTGGCCAAACAGCTCTTCCGCCCGCAACCGCCGCGGCGCAACAACCAGGATCGAACCATTTGAGCCATAGAGCCCAAAGCAATGCCAGCCGCGCGGGGCGAGCACGGCAGGCCCGCTCTCGCTGACGTAATAGGCCAGCTGTCTTGCCTGAGCTGAAGGCAAACGAGGCGCATTCCGGGTTGCCGTTGGTGCGGGGAGCGGTCCCGTCTGACCGTCCGACGGACAGCCGACGAATGGCACTTGGACGAGCCGCTCGCGGGCAGTGGTAGGAGTGGCAAGCGCCATGAGCGCGACGAGGGCGGTCAGCCTAATCATTCTGCTGCAGCCTCAGCGCCACTTCGCTCATGAAGCGCGCGTCGTCGCCGTCGGCGAGCCATTCGGCCTCGGCGGCGATGGCGGCGAGGACATCGGACAACGGCTCCATTTCCGACTTGGAATAATTGCCAAGCACGTGCGGCGTAACGAGGTGCTTGAGGCCCGGCCCGGGGTGGCCGATGCCGATCCGGACGCGGCGGAAATCGGGACCGAGCACGGCGTCGATCGACCTGAGCCCGTTATGGCCGGCGGTGCCGCCGCCGACCTTCACCTTGACCTTGAACGGGGCGAGGTCGAGCTCGTCGTGAAAGACGGTCAGCGCATCGAGGTCGAGCTTGTAGAAGTCCAGCGCCTGCCGAACGGAATCGCCGCTGTCGTTCATGTAGGTCTGGGGCTTCAGCAGCAGCACGCGGTGGCGGCCGATCCGGGCCTCCGCGACGAGCCCGCGGAACTTCTTCGTCCACGGCGAGAAGTCGTGCGCTTCGGCGATGAGGTCGGCCGCCATGAAGCCGACATTGTGCCGGTGCAGCGCATATTTGGCGCCGGGATTTCCGAGGCCGACCCAGAGTTGCATGTCCCTCCCTTACAACCCTCCCCCTCGATGGGGGAGGGAAGGGTGGGGGTGAGGGTGGAGAAAACGCGCCTTCTCCGGAGACATCACCCCACCCCAACCCCTCCCGATCAGGGGGAGGGGCTGACGTTGGCCTATTCCTCGCTCTCGCCGCCCTCGGCAGCGGCTTCGCCGCCTTCGGCCGCCTCGCCTTCCTCGCCCTCGACGGTGGGGACCTCGTCGGCCGGCGCGGCTTCTTCCTCCTCGGCCTTCATCGCCGACGGAGCGACGATGGTGGCGACGGTGAAATCCTCGTCCTTGTTGGCCGGGATCACGCCGTCGGGCAGCGTCACCTCGCTGATGTGGATCGAGTCGCCGATCTCGAGCCCGTCGAGCGCGACGTGGATCTCGTTCGGGATGCTCGCCGCGTCGCACACCAGTTCGAGCTCGTGGCTGACGACGTTCAGCACGCCGCCGCGCTTGAGGCCCGGCGAGGCTTCCTCATTGTGGAAGCGCACCGGCACCGCGACGGTGACCTTGGTGTGCTCGCCGATGCGGAGGAAATCGACGTGCATCGGTCGGCTCGTGACCGGGTGGAAATCGACTGCCTTGGGCAGGGTGCGGTGCGCCTTGCCGGCGACGTCGATCATCACCACCGAGTTCATGAAATGGCCGGTGTTCAGCATCCTGCTGAGCAGCTTTTCCTCGACATGGATGGAAAGCGGCTCCTTCTTTTCGCCGTACACCACGGCGGGCACCCGGCCGTCGCGCCGCAATGCTCGGGAGGCTCCCTTGCCAGCCCGGTCGCGCGCCTCGGCGGGCAGCGTCAGCTGTTCGCTCATTCTTGCGTCCTTTCAAAAGAACCCCGCCACGCCTCCAGGGATGACCATGGCCGGGGAAGGCGCGCCCTAGTGCAAGGGGCACGAAAAGACAAGCGATGCTCCCGCGACGGGAGGCGTTTTCAGTTGAGGCGCGCCGACGGGATGCCGAGCTCGGCGAGGCGGACGAGCAGGCTGTCCTTGCCGGCGAGGTGGCCGGCGCCGACCGCGACAAACACGACGCCGGGCGATTGCATCCGCCCGGCGATCCAGTCGGCCCAGCGCGCGTTCCGCTCGGTAAACATCATGCGGTACGTAGCGGGGGAGCCCTTTTCGAGCTGACCGAGCATGTGCACGAAGACGCTCTGGTCGCCGCGTTTCCACGCCGACTGCATCTCGCTCATCACCCGTGACATATTGTCCATCGGGTGAACGTCGCCGACCGGCTCGCCGGGCCGCGGCTCCGGCGCGCGGGCCGCGGCGGGCATGCGGTCGAACATCGCGAGCTGAAGCTCGAGCGTCTCGAGGCCCGCGACCGGCTTGCCCTGCGCCTCTGCGGCCCGGCGAAGGACCGAATCGGCGCCGTTGGCGACCTGCATGCCCTGGGACTTGCCGGCGTTGATCGCCATGCGCGTCGTCGCGAGGAAGGAAGCGGACGGAGTGACCGGAAGCGGACGGCGACCGCCGAACTCGGGCCGGATCTGGACCGGACCCTCGGGGATCACGGTTTCGAGGATCAGCTCACCGGAGTTTTCGAAGGCAATGCGGACGCGGTCGCGGAACCAGTCCGACTTGCCATCGAGCGCGTGGAACGTGCCGAAGATGTAGACGGTGGTGTCGGCGTCGCGGACCATGAACATGGCGGGCTGGGCATGGGCGGCCGTCGCCGGCGCGGCCGGCGCCTGGGGCGCAGCGGCGGCGATCGCGGCAGCAAGCAGGACATTGACCATCCATCAGCCTCCCGGCTTTGGCTGAGGATGAGCCGATGGAGTGGAGTGGTCGGACTTCGATCGCGCGGGGTGCAAGTCACCCGTTGCGGCCGCGCCGCGCCCCCCTCAACCCGCATCGGAGCCCCCCAGCCCGATACCCGGCGATTATGGTCATTGAGTTGTTAACAAATGTCTAGCGAAAATGGCTGTTTTGTGAAAATTTCTCGTTGCGGATCAACAACAAGCGGCGCAGTCGCGGACGACTATTGGATGCGGCGCACCTTGTAGCCGCGGCGCTTGAGCAGATCGATCACCGAATCCTTGCCTGCGAGGTGCCCGGCACCGACCGCGACCATCACTCGGCCGGGTCTCGCCAGGCGATTTTCGATCCACGCCTGCCAAGCGGAGTTGCGCAGGGTGATCAGCGCGTGCGCGACCTCGGGCGAGCCGGCCAGGTCGCGGTTGAAGGTGAGCGCGATGCGCGAGACGTCGCCGCGTGCCCAGGCGCCGAGCATGCCGCCGAACTCCTTGGTGACATTGCCCGGCTCCTCGATCGCGCCTTCGAGCAGCTGCCGCTGCGCGGTTTCGGACAGGCGATCGAAATAGCCGAGCTGCTCGGCATTGGTCTCGAGCTCGCCGATCGGCTTGTTCGCGGCCGCGAAAGCCTGCTTGAGCGTCTGTTCCGGACCTTCCTGGCCCTGCAGCCCCATCGCCCTGAACTGCACGCCGAGAAGCTGGAAGGCGGCGAACCAGGTTTCCATGAGGTTGAACGAGCTTTCGGGAATCCCGCTCCTGGCGATGGCCGCGCGCAGCGCATCGCGCTTGGCCGGGGGGACGCGCTCGACGATCGGCGGGAGCCCGGGCGTGTAGCCCATCCGCAGGAGGGTCGCCTGAAACTCCTCCGGGCGCTTGAGATCGATGATCGTCTCGACCACCAGCTCGTCCGACTTGGCGACGGTGCGGGCGAACTTCTGCGTCTGCCAGCGATAATCGCGCGGAAGCAGATGGATCGTCCCGAACAGATAGATGGTCGTATCGGGATCGGACACTTTCCAGAGGGCCGGCCTCGCGACCGGGGCCGCCGAAGCGGTATTCGCCGCCGAAGCCGTCGCCAGCAGCAGCTGGACGCCAAGCGCGGCCAGGACCCGCCGCAACATACGCACCAACATTCCCATTCATCCTTCCGTCCGATCGGCGGCGCTAGCACCTAATTGTGCCCGCCTGAACGTTCACTTGCCCACCGCAGTTGCTTGAGCCAAAGCCGCGGGATGAGCATGTCGGGGGCGAGCCTCAGTTTCCAGGACCTGATCCTGACGCTCCAGCGTTACTGGGGCGCGCAGGGCTGCGTCCTGCTGCAACCTTACGACATGGAGATGGGTGCGGGCACCTTCCACCCGGCGACGGTGCTGCGCGCGCTCGGGCCCGGGCCGTGGCGCGCGGCCTACGTCCAGCCGTGCCGGCGGCCGACCGACGGCCGCTACGGCGAGAACCCCAACCGGCTCGGCCATTATTACCAGTTCCAGGTCGTGCTGAAGCCCAGTCCCGACGATCTCCAGGAACTTTACCTCGGCAGCCTCGCCGAGATTGGCATCGACCCGCTCAAGCACGACATCCGCTTCGTCGAGGACGATTGGGAAAGCCCGACGCTCGGCGCCTGGGGCCTCGGCTGGGAAGTGTGGTGCGACGGCATGGAGGTCACCCAATTCACTTATTTCCAGCAGGTCGGCGGCTATGAATGCAAGCCGGTGACCGGCGAGCTGACCTACGGGCTCGAGCGCCTCGCGATGTACATCCAGGGCGTCGACAATGTGTTCGACCTCGCCTTCAACGACGCGGGCGTGACCTACGGCGACGTGTTCCTCGAAAATGAGCGCGAGGCGTCGGAATATAATTTCGAGGTCGCCGATACCGATCGCCTGTTCGCGGGGTTCCGCGAGGCGGTCGCGGAATGCGAACTGTGCATCGAGAGAAAACTGCCGATCCCGGCATATGAGCAGGCGATCAAGGCGAGCCACATGTTCAACATGCTGCAGGCGCGCGGCGTGATCAGCGTCGCCGAGCGGCAAGCCTATATCGGCCGGGTGCGCGACCTCGCCAAGGCGGCCTGCAGCGCGTGGCTGGAGCGCGGCGCCTGATGGCTGATTTCCTGCTCGAGCTCCTGTCGGAGGAAATCCCGGCGCGGATGCAGGCCAAGGCGCGCAACGACCTCGCGCGGCTGTTCGCCGAGGCGATGAGCGAGGCGGGCCTCGCGACCGGCGCCATCGACGCTTTTTCGACGCCGCGGCGGCTGGTGCTTCTCGCGCGCGATGTCGGCGAAGCGACCGACGCGAGCCGCGAGGAACTGAAGGGCCCGCGCGTCGGCGCGCCGAACCAGGCGCTCGACGGGTTCCTGAGGAAGACCGGCCTGACGCGCGAACAGCTCGAGGAACGCGACGGGGTTTATTTCGCGGTCGTCGAGCGCGAGGGCAGAGCCGCCGCGGACGTGCTCGGCGATGCGGTGAAGCGGATCGTCGCCGACTTCCCCTGGCCCAAGTCGATGCGCTGGGGGGACGGCGCGCTGCGCTGGGTGCGGCCGCTGCACGGCATCGTCGCCATGCTCGGCGAGGCGATCGTCCCCGTCGAGGTCGACGGGATCGCGAGCGGCGCGACGACGGTCGGCCACCGCTTCCACCATCCCGGTCCGATCACCGTCGGCGGGGCGCAGGATTATCTCGAGAAACTGCGCGCCTGCCACGGGATCGTCGACCAGGAGGAGCGCGAGGCGCTGATCCGCCAGGGCGCCGCCAGCGCCGCGGCGAAGGCGGGGCTGAGCCTGATCGAGGACGAGGGTCTGGTGGTCGAAAATGCCGGGCTTACCGAATGGCCGGTGCCGCTGATCGGTCGGTTCGACCCCGAATATCTCGACGTGCCGCGCGAGGTGATCGTGCTCACCATGCGGACCAACCAGAAATATTTCGCCTGCACCGGCCAGGACGGGTTGCTGGCGCCGGCGTTCGTGTGCGTCGCCAACATCGCCGCGACGGACGGTGGCGAGGCGATTGCCGAGGGCAATGCGCGGGTACTCGCCGCGCGGCTCGCCGACGCGCGCTTCTTCTGGGAGCAGGACCTCAAGGTCCCGCTCGAGGAGCAGGCGGTGAAGCTCGGCGGGATCGTTTTCCACGAGAAGCTCGGAACCGTCGCCGACAAGGTCGAACGCGTGGCGAAGCTCGCGCGCTGGCTGGTCGAGGAGGGGATCGTCAAAGCGGACTCTGTCCAGGTCGAGCGGGCGGCGCGGCTGGCCAAGGCCGACCTCGTCACCGGAATGGTCGGCGAGTTTCCCGAGCTGCAGGGCGTCGTCGGCGGCTATCTCGCCGAAGCGCAGGGCGAGCCGAAGGCAGTCGCCGAGGCCATCCGCGACCATTATGGCACGCCGAGCGAACCTGCCTCGGCGGCCGTGGCGCTCGCCGACAAGCTCGACACGATCTGCGCCTTTTTCGCGATCGATGAGAAACCAACGGGGTCGAAGGATCCGTTCGCGGTCCGCCGCGCGGCGATCGGCGCGATCGAGATCGTCGTCGCCGGCGGGCTGAGGCTTGGCCTGACACGCGCAGTTCGCGGGGCGCTGGCGAACCTTGCCGGGCAATTGGCGGCGGCCGACGCCGCGCATCGGCTCGACCGCACGGCGCCGGAGGTGGTCGCCTTCTTTGCCGACCGCCTGAAGGTCCAGCAGCGCGACGCCGGGGTCCGGCACGATCTGATCGATGCGGTGTTCGCGCTCGGCGACGAGGACGATCTGGTGCGACTCCTCGCGCGGGTCAAAGCGCTTCAGGATTATGTCGAAACGGCGGACGGGGCCGACTTGCTCACGGCCTACAAGCGCGCGGCGAACATCCTCAAGAAGGAGAAGTGGGAGCGTCCGCGGGTGATGAGCGCCCCGGGGTCGCAGGGCATCCCCCAGACGGGCGAGGAAGACCCTCTCGTGCTGGTCGACGATCCGATCCTCAAGGACGCGATCGCCGGAATCGCCCTGGGTGAATCGACTGCGGAATTGCCGCAGGAGAAGGCGCTGATCGCAGCGTTGGTCACGGCCGAGTCCAAGGCGTCGGCGGCAATCGCGAAGGAGGACTTCACCGGCGCGATGGCCGCGCTCGCGACCCTCCGCAAGCCCATCGACGACTTCTTCGACCATGTAACGGTGAACGATCCGGACCCGGGCAAGCGCGAGGGACGGCTCAACCTGCTGCTGCGCTTCCGGGACGCGGTGAACCAGGTCGCGGATTTCAGCCGGATCGAAGGCTAGCTAGGGCAGCGGCTCGACGCGGTCGCGGTCGCGGACGGCGGCGGCGCGAAGCGAATCGCGCTCCCGCCATTCCTTCTCCCGGTCGTCATAGTCGGCCTTGAGCCGCGCATGCTCGCGCTCCCACGATTCGCGGCTCGCGACTTCGTCCTTGTAGCGCGCCTTCCACTTGCGGCGCCCGCCGGCGGTGAGGAACATGCCGACCAGCAGGCCGAGCAGGAAGACGAGACCCGAGATCACCCAGACGTTCGGGTCGTAGATCAGACTGTAGGTCATGTGCGCGTCCTCCTTTCGAGGATATCGCGCTCTCTACGCTTGGGGGCGGAATGCTGTTCCGAACGAAAGAGGGGGCGCGAAGCCCCCTCCACCATCCGTTGGACGGTCCCCCTGGAAAGATCAGCCGTTGATGAAGCTGTCGTGGATCGAGCAGCTCGCCGGACCCAGGATGACGATGAACAGGGTCGGCAGGATGAACAGGATGAGCGGCACCGTCATGATCGCCGGCAGGCGCGCGGCTTTCTCTTCGGCGCGCATCATGCGCTCGTTGCGGAACTCGGCCGACAGCACGCGCAGCGCCGAGGCGAGCGGCGTGCCGTATTTCTCGGTCTGGATCATGGTCGTCACGACGCCGCGCACCGCCTCGAGGTCGACGCGGGCGGCGAGATTCTCGAACGCCTGGCGGCGCTCGTTGAGGAAGCCGAGCTCGATCGCGGTCAGGCCGAACTCGTCGCCGAGCTCGGGATAGGCCTTGCCCAGCTCCTTGGCGACTCGGCCGAAGGCGGCATCGACGGTGAGCCCGGCCTCGGCGCAGATGACCAAAAGGTCGAGCGCGTCGGGGAGGCCCTTGCGCACCGCGTGGCTGCGCTTCGTGACCTTGTTTTTGAGCCACAGGTCGGGCGCCTTGTAGCAACCGACGAAAATGCCCGCGACGGTCATGTACTGGCGGATCCACGACCAGGTCGGGAAATAGTCGAACACGTAGATGACCAGCACCGCGACGGTGCCCAGCACGATCGGCAGGACGAAGCGCGCGGCGATGATGAAGAAGGCGAGATCCTTGGTCCGGATGCCGGCCTGCATCAGCTTCTGCTGGGTCTTCTTGAGCTGGTCGTCCTGCAGCATCTTGAAGCTGCTGAGGATCGAACGGACCCGGTCCGCGGCCTCGTTGCGGTTGGTCAGCTTGCGCCGCTTGTTGGTCGAGGCGACGATGCCGGCCTTCAATTGCTCGCGGCGCTCGTTGAGCGCCTTGACGCGGCGGGCCATCGGGTCCTTGACCGTCGTCGCGGCATAGATCGCCAGCAGCACGGCGAACGTCGCCACCGCGCTGAGGATCGTCGCCACCCAGATGACGTCGACGCCGAGGAGGGTAGGGCCGGTAGCTACTGCCGGATCCATGATCGTCCGTCCCCCCTCAGATCTCGAAGTTGACCATCTTGGCCATGATGAAGGCGCCGATGCTCATCCAAATGAGCCCGCCCAGGCCCGCGACCATCAGTCGCTGATCGACGAAGAAGCCGCTCATGTAGCTCGGGTTGATGAACCACACGAGCGTGAACACCACGAACGGAAGCGAACCGACGATCCACGCCGAAGCCTTGGATTCCGAGCTCATCGCGCGGATCTTGAGCTTCATCTGCGCGCGCTTGCGAAGCACGTCGGCGAGGTTCGACAGGGTCTCGGCGAGGTTGCCGCCGGTCTCGCGCTGGATCGCCAGCGTGATGACGAAAAACTGGAATTCCGGCGTGCCGAGACGGTCGGCGGTGTCCTGGAGCGCAGCCTCCATGGTGCGACCGATCTTCATCTTGTCGGCGACCATGCGGAACTCGATCCCGACGGGGCCACTGATCTCGCCGGCGACGATGCCGAGCGTCTCGGTGATCGGCAGACCGGAGCGCAGGCCGCGGACCATCAGCTCGATCGCGTCGGGGAAGTTCGAGGTGAACTTCTGGACGCGGCGCTTGATCAGCTTGCCGACGAAGAAATGCGGTCCGCCGATGCCGAAGAACAAGCCGACCATCAGCGACAGCAGGAACGGCGCGCCGCGGAGCATCAGCAGCGCCATCACGCCGAGCGCGACACCGAGGCAGATCGTCGCATATTTGCCGAGGCTGATGTCCTTGCCGGTCATCTCCAGCCGCTTGCGCAGCAGGGCCGGCTTCGGGATCAGCGTCGAGGCGTAGCTTTCGATCCGGCTTGCGCGTTGCGCCATCAGCTTGCGGATCTGGGCCTGGGCGTTGCCGGCGATGGCGTCGCCGTGCCGCTCCTTGACCAGCTCGACCCGCCGCTTCAGCGCCTTCGACGCCGAAGGGCCGCGCATGGCGAAGAACGCGAGGGCCAGCGCTGCCAGGCCGCCGATCATGATGATCCACAGAAGCATGTTCGTGCCTTCGCCCCTCACTCGGCGGCCGGGAGGCCGGCCGCCCGATTGCTTACGCCGCCTTGGCCTGCTTCGGCTTCGACAGCATCGACTTCAGGTTATCGACCAGCCCCTTGGCGCTCGCCGCGGCCTTGGAATCCCCGCCGGTCGCCCCTTCCTCGCTCGCATGGCTGAGGACCATGGTCGAGAGCTGGTTGAACGGCGCGGCCATCTTGCCCCCGGCGACTTCCGCCATCGGCTTGCCGAGCTTGGCGGCCTGGGCCGCGAGCTTGCTGTCGATCGGGAAAATGATGTCCACCGGACGCTCGATCGACTGCTCGAAGTCCTTGCGGCTGATCTCGAGCGCGCCGCCCGTGGGAACGCGGTTGGCAACCACGAACACCTTGGTCTGCGGAGCGTTCGACTTGAGCCAGGCGAGGATGCGAATCGTGTCGCGCGTCGCGGCGAGCGTCAGCTCGGACACGACCACGGCGACGTGCGCGTCGTGCACCAGATGCGGATATTGGATCAGCATCTGGCGAGGCAGGTCGAGCACCGTCGATTCGAACGCGTTGCGCATCTCTTCCTGAAGCTGGAAGAAGGCGGTCCCGTCGGTCACCAGCGGCTGGTGGATCGGCGCCTCGGCCGAAAGCACCGACAGGCGCTCGTTGGCGCGAACCATCGCGCGCTCGATGAACAGGCCGTCGATGCGGCTCGGATTCTCGATCGCGTCGGTGAGGCCGCGGCCGGGCTCGAGGTCGAGCGCCAGGGCGCCGGTGCCGAAATGGACGTCGAGGTCGAGCAGCGCGGTCGTCCGCCGCGCCTTCTCGCCCAGCAGCCAGGCGAGGGATGTCGCGATGGTCGAAGCGCCGACCCCGCCACGGACGCCGATCACGGCGGCCATCACGTGCGGCTTGTCGACCTGCGCTTCGCCGCGCGGGCCGGACAGGATCATCTGCGCATGCGCGAACGTGTCGCGCAAATGGTCGACCGTGAACGGCTTCAGCAGATAATCGTGGATGCCGCTGGCGACGAGGTCGCGATAGAGGCGCACGTCGTTGACGGTGCCGGCCGCGATCACGATCGTCCCCGGCTCGCACACTTCGGCGAGCGCGTTGATGTCGTTGAGCGGGTCGGCCGATTCGCTGAGATCGACGAACAGGATGTTCGGGCTCGCCGAGACCGAGAGCGACTGGACAGCGTTGCGAAGACCGCCCTTGTGGACCTTCTCCGGCGACCAGCCATGCTCGACCGCGACCGGCCGAAGCATGTCGGCCGTCGCATCGTCGCAGACGAAGGCCGTGAAGGGATCGCGGAGGCCCGCGCGTGCCTGGAAGGGAGCGTTCATCACTTATTCCCCGACATTGTGGTGTCTTCCACCGGCTTGAACGGCCGTTTTTCCTGACCTTCCTTGATCGCGGTCAGCGGCCAGCTGCGGTACAGCAGGATCGCCTTGGCGCCGGTCGAAGCGTCGATCGCCGACGGGCCTTCGCGGCCGTGGATGAGATCCTGCGGATTGGCGACCTGCATCGCCAGATTGGCGTTCACCCCGCAGCCGAAGTTGGACATCGAGCGGTTGGCCCAGTTGGGCTGCGCCGGCGTGCTCCAGTTGGGGCAGCCCGGCACTTCCGCGCGGCGGCGGGCGACGACCACCCGGACCGAGTCCGGGCCGACCGCGCCGACCGTGACCGGAGCGCCACGCTCGAGCAGCATGCCATACTGGCCGGCGACGTCCGCGATCTGCTGCTGCGCGGCCGGCGAGTAGGTGCCGTCGACGTAGATCGAATCGCCGTAGTTGAGGCCCAGCGCCGCGAACCAGGCGTCGAGCCGCTCCGCCTCGCGGGGCGCAAGCGACCCGCCCGGCGCGGCAACATCGATCACATAGTTGGTCGTGGTGACGACCGGCACGTTGACCGAAGCGACGCCGCGGTCCGGCATATCGGCCATGCCCGCGGTGCACCCGCCGAGCGCGGTGCCGAGAGCGATTAGGACGAGTTTCGAACGCATCGTCATGTCCTTCCTGAAGAGACCGCGGGTCACAGCTTGAAGCCCGGAGCGGGAACGCCGCCGCCGACCGGCATGGTGGTCGCCGGGGCCGGGACCGCGACGGGCGCGCGGGTTCCGCTGACGCCCTTGTAGGTCTGGCCCTGGAACGTCATCTGCGCGTCGTCCGGGGCGCGATAGCCGTCCGCCGGGGACGCCATCTGGTGCGAAACCGGCCGCGACAGGTACGGCGTCACGATGATCACCAGCTCGGTCTCGTCGCGCTGATAGCCGTTCGAACGGAACAAAGCGCCGAGGATCGGCAGGTCGCCGAGGAACGGCGCCTTGGTGACGTTGTTGCGGTTGCGGTTCTGAAGCAGCCCGGCGATCATGAACGACTGGCCCGAGCCGAGCTCGACGGTCGTTTCCGCGCGGCGCGTGGTCAGCGCGGGCACGACGAAGCCGTTGAGCTTCACCGAGCCGGCGTCGCTGAGCTCGCTCACTTCCGGCCGGACGCGCATCGAGATGCGGCCGTCGGCGAGAACGATCGGCGTGAAGGCGAGGCCGACGCCGAACTGCTTGTACTCGATGCTGATCGCATTGTTGCCCTGCGAGATCGGGATCGGGAACTCGCCGCCGGCGAGGAAGCTGGCGGTTTCGCCCGACAGCGCGGTCAGGTTCGGCTCGGCGAGAGTCGTCACCAGGCCGTCGGTCTGCGCGAGATCGAGCGAGCTGATGAGATCCAGGCCGAACAGCTTGCCCGCGGCCGACAAGGTCGAACCGACTTCGCTGCGGATGATCTGACCGGCCTGGTCGCTCGATTCGCCGGGGGCGGGCAGGAAGATGCCGCCGCCCTGGGCGAGACCGAAGCGGAAGCCGCTGGTCGGATCCGAAGCGAGCAGGTTGACGCCGATCTTCTTCATCAGCGAACGGTTGACCTCGGCGATGCGGACCTTGAGCGTGACCTGGAGCGGAACCGCGGTCTTCAGCCGGTTGACCGGGATGACCTTCAGCGGCTCGCCTTCCTTGACGCCCGTGTTGAGCATCGAGCGGACCAGCGATTCGGCCTGGGTCGCATCCTCGGGCGAAGCGACGGTGCCGTTGATGACCGCCATTTGCCCGACCAGCGTCACGTTCATGTTCGCATCCGGAATCGCCTGACGCAGCGCTTCGTTGATCGAACTGTTGTTCTGGTTGACCGAGACCTTGGCGCCGTAGACGACCGAGCCGTCGGCAGCGGTGGCGATCACGGTCGCCTCACCGAAACCCTTGCCGAACACGTTGATCTGGCGCGGACCGTTGACATAGACGTCCGCGATCTCCGGCGCCGACGTCCACACGCTGGCGACGTTGCGCGGCAGATTGATCATCTGGCCTTCGCCGACGTTCAGGAGGACCTGGCGCGACGGCTTGTAGGTGCTCGGGACGGGCTGGGCCACCGCCGGAGCGGCCGCCGTAACCGTCGCCAGGCCCATGGCCAGAGCGGCAATTGCGGTGCCGAGCCGGGCCCGGCGAGTGATCTTGCGATTTTTCATCTTAGCGAGCTCCCACCGGAACAACGGTGACATTATTGCCGCGCGCGACACGCACGACCGGACCAGCGACGGGCCCCGACTGACCGGTGCCGCCCTGACCCATGGTCGACTGCAGCATGCGGGCAGCGCGATCCTCGGGACGGCCGGGGACGGTGCTGCGCTGGAAGCGCGACACGTCGCCGCCGGTCGTGAAGGTGGTGTTGCTGTCCATCGGCCGGTTGGCCGCGGCGAGCAGCATCTGGCGTTCCTGCGCCGGGTTGGAGCCGGCCGGGACCTTGACCTCGCCCGACGCAATCGCGCGCTCGAGCTCGGCCGTATTGTCGGCGATGGAGCGGAGCGACAGCGACAGCGTGCCCATGCTCTGCGCGACGGCGATCTTCTCGGCGATGCGCGGCGTGACCTCCATGGTCACGTTGGAGAAGGTCTTGACCTCGGTCTTGCCGTCCTCGTCCTTGTCGGTGAACCGCTGGTCGGTCGCGAGCACGCGGACATTGCGGACGATCGTTTCGGTGACCTTGAGCGGCGGACCGTCGCCACCGCCCTGGACCGACTGGGTCAGGACGACGTCGACATGATCGCCCGGGAACACGAAGCCGGCGACTCCGGTCGACGCGTTCACCGGAACGGTGATCGCGCGCATGCCCGGGCCGAGCGCCGCGGCGAGGAAGCCGCGATCCTTGGGCCCGACGAGCGCGCCGCGAGTCAGCGGCTGGCCGGCGGTCGTCGCATAGCGAACGACGGTGCCGAGCAGCCTCTGGACGTCGGCGTCCGGCTGGCCTTCCGTATAATAGGCGCTCTGCATGAGCTCCTTCGGCCAGGGCTGCCAGCTGAGGCTTTCAGCATCGATGATGGTTCCGACCGGAAGCGCCTTCTTGGCGACCAGGATCTTCGGGCCGACCGGCACCGCCGGCGCGGCCGCAGCCTGCTGGGCTCCGGCTCCGGTGAACATGTTCTTGGCCATGACGGCGGTGATCACCGCAACGACCAAAGCTCCAATGAGCAGAGCGAGCTTCTTCACATCCATGGCGTGATCGCCTCCCCTTCAGGGCTCCCCGTTTCGCCCTCACAAATCAGGCAAATTGGTTAAGAAACCGTTGGATAAGAATTGCGAGGCCGCCGAATGCGATGGCGACCCCATATGGAACCTCGGGCCGGCCCTCTCGCCGCCGCACCTTGTGCAGCGCGAGGACGGCCAGCGTCAGCACCCCGCCCGCGAGCGAGGTGATGACCAGAAACTTCACGGTCGATTGCGGCGAGAACCACAGCGCCAGCGCCGCGGCGAGCTTGACGTCGCCGCCGCCCATCATCCCCGCGTAAAAGGCCGCGGCGAACAGCACGAACACGCCGGCGCCGGCGGCGAGCTGAACCCCGACGTCCGGCCACAGCGGCAGCGCGACCGACAGCCAATAGAGCGGGGCGAGCAAGGCGACGGTGAGATTCAGGCGGTTCGAAATGGTGAAGGTGCGCACGTCGATCGCCGCCGCTGCGACCAGGATCGCGGCAAGCCCGGCGAGCAGGATTTCGGTAAACGCACCATTGGACATGGCTCGCACCCCTAGACGGCGCGGCTTTCCAATTCGTAACCGCGGCAGGAAATGAGCGATTTCGACATCATCATCGTGGGAGGCGGGATCGCGGGCGCCAGCCTCGGCGCCGAAGTCGCGCGCGCTCGCCGGACGCTGATCGTCGAGGCCGAAACCCAGTGCGGCTATCATGCGACCGGGCGCTCGGCCGCCTTCTGGCTGGAAAGCTATGGCGGGGCGAAGGTCGCGCTGCTGAGCGCCGCGTCGCGCGCTTTCCTCGAGCGGCCGCCGACGGATTTCGCCGAGTCGGGCTTCCTTCGTCGGCGTGGAGCGGTTCACCTGTCGGACGGCGAATGGCCCGAGGTGCCGCCGGGAGTCGCCGCCCGCCGCCTGACCCGCACCGAGCTCGAGGAACTGGTCCCCGGCATCCGCCCGCGCTGGACCAGGGCGCTGCTCGAGCCCGGCTGCGCCGACATCGACGTCGCGGGACTGCATGCGGCCTATCTGCGCGCGTTCCGCAAGGGGGGCGGCGCCCTCGCCACCGATTCGCGACTGGTCCGCGCGCGGCGCGCGCGCGACTCATGGATTGTCGAGCTTGGCGACGGGTCGGAGCTCAGCGCGAGCCTGCTGGTCAATGCGGCCGGCGCCTGGGCCGACCCGGTGGCGCAGGCCTGCGGGGTCGAATCGCTCGGCATTGCGCCCAAGCGCCGGACCATGGTCCAGCTGCGCGTCGGCCGCGCCGGGCTGAAGGACCTGCCGCTGGTCGAAGACGCGGCCGGGACCTTCTATTTCAAGGGCGAGAGCGACAGCAGCCTCTGGCTCAGCCCGCACGACGAGATCGCGACCGACCCGTGCGACGCCGCGCCCGACGAGATCGACGTCGCGACGGCGATCGACCGGTTCGAAGGCGCGGTCGACTGGCCGGTCGAGCGGGTCGAGCGCCGCTGGGCGGGCCTGCGGTCGTTCGCCCCGGACCGGCTGCCCGTCTACGGCTTCGATTCGCGCGAGCCTGGGTTTTTCTGGTGCGCGGGACAGGGCGGCTTCGGCATCCAGACCGCGCCGGCCGCGGCGAGGCTGGCGGCATCGGTGCTGCTTGACGAACCGCCCGACGCGACGATCGCGCACGTCGATCCCGCGACCTTCTCACCGGCCCGCTTCGGCTGAAATCAGAGCCGGTGGTGGACCCGCTGCTGGTCCGCCTCGGCGCAGGCGAGCGCGTCGACCCGGTCGTTTTCGGGGTGGCCGCTGTGGCCCTTCACCCAATGCCATTCGATCCGGTGGGGCTCGGCGGCCGCGAGCAGCGCCTGCCACAGCTCGGCGTTCTTGACCGGCTTCTTGTCCGCCGTGCGCCAGCCATTCTGCCGCCAGCGGTGAATCCAGCGGGTGATGCCGTCGCGCACATATTGGCTGTCGGTGTGGAGCCGAACCCGGCACGGCTTATTCAGCGCCTCGAGGCCGCGGATCGCGGCGAGCAGCTCCATCCGGTTGTTGGTGGTCAGCGGGTCGCCGCCGGAGACTTCTTTCTCCTTGCCGCCCATCCTCAACAGCGCGGCCCAGCCCCCGGGGCCCGGATTTCCCCGGCAAGCGCCGTCGGTGAAGATTTCGACGAGCGGAAGCTCCGCCACTAGGCGACCAGCTCGCGCGGCAGCTTGAAGATCATCCGCTCAGGGCTGTGATCGGCCTGCTCCTCGGTCACCGCGAACCGCTGTCGCAAGGCGTCGACGACCTCGCGCACGAGCAGTTCGGGCGCCGACGCGCCGGCGGTGATGCCGACCGTCGCCGGCTGGCCCAGCCACTCCCAGTCGATATCCCGTGCGCGCTCGATCAGCCGCGCCGGCGACCCCATCCGCTCGGCCACCTCGGCGAGGCGCAACGAATTGCTGCTGTTGGGCGCGCCGATCACCAGCATCCGGTCGCATTCGGAAGCGATCGCCTTGACCGCCGCCTGGCGGTTGGAGGTCGCGTAACAGATGTCCTCGCTGCGCGGGGCGCGGATGTCGGGGAAGCGCGCCCTCAGCGCGTCGACGATGGCGGCGGTGTCGTCGACCGACAAAGTGGTCTGGGTGAGGAAGGCGAGGCTGGCCGATTCCGCGACCTGGAGCTCGGCAACGTCGGCGACCGTCTCGACCAGGGTCATAGATCCCGGCGGGACCTGGCCGAACGTGCCGATCACCTCGGGGTGGCCGGCATGGCCGATGAACAGGATGTGCCGGCCCTCGGCGATCAAGCGCTCGGCCTGGCGATGGACCTTGGAGACCAAAGGACAGGTCGCATCGACATAGGTGAGGCTGCGGTCCCGGGCTGCGGCCGGCACCGACTTGGGGACGCCGTGCGCCGAAAAGACCACCGGACGGTCGTCTGGCACTTCGTCGAGCTCGTCGACGAATATCGCGCCCATCTTCTTCAGGCGGTCGACGACGAAGCGGTTGTGGACGATTTCATGGCGGACATAGACCGGCGCTCCGAACCGCTCGAGCGCGAGCTCGACGATCTGGATCGCGCGGTCGACCCCGGCGCAGAAGCCGCGCGGCGCGGCGATGAGGACTCGAAGAGGCGGCAGTTCATTCACGGTGCAGGCCATGTAAGGCATCGCTTGCAGCGGTAGAAGGGGCTTGCCATAGAACCCGCCCACACCTTTTCGCCTTCGTAAGGACTGCCCGTGAAGCTTCGCCTCGCTGCCCTCACCGCCGTTACGCTCCTCGCCGGCTGCCGCCATGCCGGCGACGTGACCGCAGAAAACGGGGGAGGCATCTGGGCGGTGCGCAGCGTCTGCCCGCTGGTCGGAGTCCCCGCCGGGACCGGCGACATCACCTTGTTCAACCCGCCCGCGAGCCGCGATTCGCGGGCGATCGACGTCACCGCGACGATCACCGACCTTCGAGCGAGCTGCCAGGATGCCGGCAACGACGTGGTTTCGACCGCGACCTTCACCGTCGTCGCGCTGCGCCGCGACGCTGGCCCCGCGCGCCAGGTGATCCTGCCCTATTTCGACGTCGCGCTGCGCGGCAGCGGCCAGGTCGTTGCCAAGCGCGTCGGCCAGCTCGCGCTCAATTTCCCCGCAGGCAGCACCCACGCCTGGACCCGCGCGCAAGCGACCGTCCGCGTCAACCGCGCGGCGGCGAGCCTGCCCGCCAACGTGCGGCGGATCCTGACGCGCGAACGCCGGGCGGGAGAGGCGGAAGCGGCGATCGACCCGCTCGCCGATCCGGGAGTCCGCGCGGCGGTCGCCAACGCCACCTTCGAGCATCTGATCGGCTTCCAGATGACCCAGGACCAGTTGCGCTACAACGCGACGCGCTAGCCGGCCCGCAAGCTTTAATTGACTCGCGTGCGCGCCGCCGCCAAGGCGCGCTCGTCGCCGGCGGGCAATCGCCGGATGGCCGCACGGGAGAGTTCGTCCGCCAGGACGGCGCCGAAGGAGCAACCGCCCCCGGAATCTCTCAGGCACCAGGGACCGTGCGCGCCAAGGCAGTCTGGAAAGAGCCCGTCCTCGCAAACCGGGGACAGGCCGCCGAAGGGGCAAAGCTCTCAGGCGCTAGGGACAGACGGGGGCGGCAGCCGAAGCGCTCCTTTGCGCGTTGGCGGTCGCAACCCCTGACGGAGCGCACGAATGGCGGAAACCGACGAACTCCAGACGCTTCCGCTCGACGCATGGCACCGGGCGCGGGGCGCGCGCATGGTCCCGTTCGCCGGCTATGAAATGCCGATCCAGTACGAAGGCATCATCGCCGAGCATTTGTGGACGCGCGAGAATGCCGGCCTGTTCGACGTCAGCCACATGGGTCAGCTGCTGATCCACGGCCGCGACGCCGACGCCGCGCTGGAGACGCTGCTTCCGGGCGATCTCCGGTCGCTCGCCGACATGAAACTCAAATATTCGCTTCTGCTCGACGAGCATGGCGGGATCATCGACGATCTGATGGTCACCCGCCGCGGCGACGATTTCTACATCGTGGTCAACGGCGCGACCAAGCATGGCGATATCCGCGAGTTCGAGGCCCGACTGCCGCGCGAGATCGTCGTCGACCATATGAAGGAGCAGGCGCTGCTCGCGCTGCAGGGACCGCGCGCCGCAGAGGTGCTCGACACCATCGTCCCCGGCGTCTCGGACCTGGGCTTCATGGAAGGCCGCGCATTCCAGGCGCTCGGCCATCCTTTGTGGATCAGCCGCTCGGGCTATACCGGCGAAGACGGGTTCGAAATCTCGGTCCCCGGCGCCGCAACCGAACCACTTGCGGAAATGCTGCTGCTGAACGAGGCGGTGAAGCCGATCGGCCTCGGCGCGCGCGATTCGCTGCGGCTCGAGGCGGGCTTGCCGCTCTACGGCCACGACCTCGACCGCGAGACGACGCCGGTGATGGCTGGCCTCAATTTCGCGATCAACAAGCGCCGCCGCGCCGAAGGCGGCTTCGCTGGGGCGATGCGCATCCTCGCCGAGCTCGAGAATGGCCCGGCGCAGAAGCGCGTCGGCTTCGACGTCGACGGCCGCCAGCCGGTGCGCGAGGGCGCTTTGGTCCTCGACGGCGACGGCAATGAAGTCGGTAAAGTCACCAGCGGCGGCTTTTCGCCGTCGTTGCAGCGGCCGATCGCCATGGGCTTCGTCGCAACGCCGCTGGCCGAAACCGGGACCGCGCTCAAGCTCGAGCAGCGCGGGAAGCTGTTCGACGCGACGGTCGCAGCAATGCCCTTCGTCCCCCACCGCTACCACCGCAAGGGAGCCGCCTGATGACGACATATTTCACCACCGATCACGAATGGGTCCGGGTCGAGGGCGAGAGCGCGACCGTCGGCATCTCCAAGCACGCGCAGGAGCAGCTCGGCGACATCGTTTTCGTCGAAGTGCCCGATGCCGGCCGGCAATTGAGCAAGGGGCAGGAGGCCGCCGTCGTCGAATCCGTGAAAGCGGCGTCGGACGTCTATGCGCCCGTGTCGGGCGAGGTCGTCGAGGGCAACCAGGCGATCGTCGATGACCCGTCGCTGGTCAACGGCGACCCCGAAGGCGAAGGCTGGTTCTTCAAGTTGAAGCTCTCCGACCCGTCCGAGCTCGACAAGCTCATGCCCGAGTCGGGCTATCTCGAATGGGTGAACAGCCTTTGAGCCAGCCGGCTGTCTCGACAAGCAAATGGGACGCGGCGGACTATGCGCGCGTCGGCGCGTTCGTCGCCGAGCTGGGCGAAGCGGCGCTCGACCTGCTCGACCCCCAGCCCAAGGAGCGGATCCTCGATGTCGGATGCGGTGACGGGGCGCTGACGAAGAGAATCCTCGAGCGCGGCGCGACTGTGCTCGGCGTCGACAATTCGCCGGAGATGATCGCCGCGGCGCGCGCGTCCGGGATCGATGCATTGCTGCTTCCGGTCGAGAACATGACCTTCTCGGCCGAGTTCGACGCGGCCTTCTCCAACGCGACCCTGCACTGGGTACTGGAGAAGGAACAGGCGGCGCGGGCGATCCTCCGCGCGCTCAAGCCGGGTGGGCGGCTCGCGGGTGAGATGGGCGGGGAAGGCAATCTCAAGAAGCTGCGTGAAGCCCTTGACGAGGAACTGATTATCCGCGGCTACCAGCCGCCCGTCGAGGCCAGCAACTGGTATGCGTCGCCCGAGGAATTCGCCGCGGTCTACGAAGCCGCCGGCTTCCGCGAAATCGACGCCCGGCTGATCGAGCGGCCAACGCCGATCGAGCACGGGCTCGCCGCCTGGGTGACGACCTTCCGCAGAGGCTGGCTCGACCGCGCCGCCGTGCCCGAGGCCGAGCGCGAGGAGATTGCCGCCGCGGTCGCCGGCCGGGTCGGCTCCGACGTCGCCGACTACGTCCGCCTTCGCTTCATCCTGAGGAAACCCGACTGATGCGTTATCTGCCGCTGAGCGACGCCGACCGCAGCGAGATGCTGCGGGTGGTCGGCGCAAGCTCGATCGACGAGCTGTTCCGCGACGTGCCCGCGGAGTTGCGGCTCAAGGGGCCGATCCAGGGATTGCCGCCGCACGCTTCGGAGCTCGCGGTCGAGCGGCACATGACTGCGCTTTCGCGCAAGAACATGGTCGCGAGCGAGGTGCCCTTCTTCCTCGGCTGCGGCGCCTACCGGCACCACATTCCGGCAAGCGTCGACCACATCATCCAGCGCGGCGAGTTCCTGACCAGCTACACGCCGTACCAGCCCGAGATCGCCCAGGGCACGCTGCAGATGATGTTCGAGTTCCAGACCCAGGTCGCCCGCCTGTTCGGCTGCGAGGTCGCCAATGCGTCGATGTACGACGGCTCGACGGCGATGTGGGAAGCCATCTCAATGGCGCACCGCATCACGCGGAAAAACAAAACGATTATCTCGTCTGGAGTTCATCCGCACTACGTCCGGGTGGCCGAGACCATGGCCAAGTTCACCGAGGACGCGCTGGCCACGACGTTGCCGGAACTGACCGCCGAGCCGGATACGGAGCGGCTGGTCGGCAAGATCGACGGCGAAACCAGCGCGGTTGTCGTGCAATATCCCGATATCCTCGGGCGGATCGGGGATCTGACGCCGATCGCCGAGGCGGCGCACGCGGCGGGCGCATTGCTGATCGCGGTCGTCACGGAGCCGGTCGCGCTGGGGCTGGTCCGGTCTCCGGGCGAGATGGGCGCGGACATTGTCGTCGGGGAGGGGCAGGCGATCGGCGTCGGGCTCCAGTTCGGCGGGCCCTATGTCGGGCTGTTCGCCTGTCGCGAGAAGCATGTCCGGCAAATGCCCGGGCGGCTCGCCGGCGAGACCGTGGACGCGGAGGGGAAGCGCGGCTTCGTGCTCACTTTGTCGACCCGGGAGCAGCATATCCGCCGCGAGAAAGCGACGTCTAATATCTGCACGAGTTCCGTGCTTTGCGCGCTCGCATTCACGGCGCATCTCACCTTGCTTGGCGAAAAGGGGCTGCGCCAACTGGCAGAGCTGAACCATGCCCGGGCATGCCACGCAGCGGAGCGGTTGGCGGCGATTCCGGGCGTCGAGCTGGTCAATGACAGTTTCTTCAACGAGTTCACGCTGAAGCTGCCGGTCGAAGCGCGGCCGGCGGTGCACGCGATGGTCGAGCGCGGCGTGCTCGGCGGCGTGTCGCTCGGGCGGCTCTATCCGGGGATCGAGGCGCTTCAGAACGGGCTCGTGGTTGCGGTCACCGAGACTGTGACCGACGAGGATGTCGACGCCTTCGAAGCCGCGCTGCGGGAGGTGGTCCGATGACCGTCAATCCTTCGGGCTGGCGACCGACTAGCCCCGCCAACGAAGAGGGTGAAACGCAAACCGTAACAGGCAACCGCGCGCTAATGCTCGAAGAACCGTTGATCTTCGAGATCGGCACGCTCGCGCAGACCGGCGTGGATTTTCCCCCTCTCCCCAACCCCTCTCCCGCAGAGGGGCGAGGGGCTAACCGTCTCGCCAACCTCCACCGCACTCGCCCGATCGGCCTGCCTGGTCTCAGCGAACCCGAGATGGTGCGCCACTACACCCGCCTCAGCCGGCAGAATTACGCCATCGACCTCGGGCTGTTTCCGCTCGGAAGCTGCACGATGAAGCACAACCCCCGGCTCAACGAGAAGGTCGCGCGGCTGCCCGGCTTCGCTGACGTCCACCCGCTCCAGCCCCAGGAAACCGTCCAGGGCGCGCTGCAAGTGATCAACGA
>DATEEM010000023.1:0-69020 GCA_035281125.1 Sphingomicrobium sp.
GCTCTGCACGTAAAAGCGCGTCGGCGAGACGCACACCTGGCCGGCGTTCCGGAACTTTTGTGGGACAACCATGTCGAGCGTCTTTTCGAGGTCGCAATCGTCGAAGATCAGCACCGGCGCGTGGCCGCCGAGCTCCATCGTGACGCGGGTCATGCTGTCGGCGCAAAGCTTCATCAGATGCTTGCCGACGCCGGTCGAGCCGGTGAAGCTGACCTTGCGGATGACCCGGCTGGCGATCAGCGTCTCGCTGACCAGGCTGGCCTCGCCGTGGATCAGCTGGGCAACGCCGGCGGGGATGCCCGCATCGGCCAGGGCTCGGAACAGCTCGGTGCAGCAACCGGGGGTCTCGTGCGGCGGTCGCGAAATCACGGTGCAGCCGGCGGCGAGCGCGGCGCTGACCTTCTTCGCCAACAGGTAGATGGGAAAATTCCACGGGGTGAAGGTCGCGACCGGGCCGACCGGCTGGCGGATCACGCGGCTGAGCTGGCCGGCAGGGCGGACCAAGGTGCGGCCGTAGTCGCGTTTCGCATCCTCGGCGTACCAGTCGAACAATTGCGCCGAGGCAAGCACCTCGAGCTTTGCTTCCTTCAGCGGCTTGCCCTGCTCCTGCGTCAGGGTCGCCGCAATATGATCGGCGCGCTCGACCAGCAGCTGCGCGGCCTTGCGGAGGACTGCGCCGCGCTTATCGACGTCGGTCGCGCGCCACTCGGGCCAGGCCCGCTCGGAAGCGGCGAGCGCCTCGTCGAGGTCGGCCGTGGTCGCATAGGGAACCTGGGCGATCCGCTTGGCATCGACCGGGTTGACGACGTCGTGGCCGTCGCGGCCCTCGCCCGATTTCCACACGCCGTCGATGAAGAGCTTGAGGTCGGTTTCGTATCCCATGGGTGGCCAGATAGGCTTCGGTTGAAACGGCTGCAACGGCTCGCTAGGCGCCACTGACAAAGGAGAAAGCAGGCCATGACCAAACAGGAGCTGGTTCAGCGCATGCAGGAGGGGCAGGCATGGGTGCCCGGCCGCCGGGTGAAGATCGACTTCGGCGGCTCCGAGGGTGCGATCATGCTCGACGGCGCGGCCCAGCAGGTCAGCGAAGAGGACGGCGCTGCGGACACCACGATCAAGGTCGGCTGGGACGATTGGCAGCAACTCGCCGCCGGGCAGCTCGACGGTATGACCGCGTTCATGATGGGCAAGCTCAAGGTCGAAGGCGACATGTCCAACGCGATGCAGCTGCAGGGCGTGCTGGCGAAGCTCAGGAGCTGATAAGCGCGTCTTATCGATGCACGGCGCCAAATTAATTAGCGCGGCGGCGTAGGGCGCTGCATTGGTCGGGCGGAGGGCTTGCCATGCTGAAGCTCTATTATTCGCCTGGCGCCTGCTCGATCGTCTCGCACATCGCGCTCGAGGAGGCCGGGGCCAAGTTCGAGCCGATGCGCGTGGTCCTGGCGCAGGGCGAGCATCTGACCGCCGACTATCTGGCGATCAACCCCCATGCGCGCGTTCCCGCGCTGGGCACCGACCGCGGCGTGCTCACAGAGAATATTGCCATCCTCAACTACATTGCCGACGTTCATCGGGCCCCGGGGTCCGTTCCGCGCGACGATCCGGATGCGGCGGCGCGGTGCAACGAGCTGCTTGGGTGGTTTGCATCGACCGTCCACATTTCGTTTGCGCAGGTCTGGCGCGCGGGCCGGTTCACTCGGGACGAAAGCGTTCATCCCACGATAATCGCGGGCGGACGCGAGAATCTGTCGGTGCAGTTCGACGAAATTGAGGCGCTGTGCGTCGACGAATGGCTGGCGTCGGGCCACTTCAGCGCGGCAGACGGCTACGCGCTGACCTTCTTGCGGTGGGCGAAACGGATCGAATTCCCGATCGACCGCTATCCGCAATGGGTCGGGCTGGTGGGGCGGGTGCTCGAACGGCCGGCCGTCCGGCGCGCGCTGGACCGCGAGGGGCTGAGCGCGGCCGAGTTTCGCCCCGCTTGAAGGAGGGCGGAATGCGCAGGATCGGCTATTTCGTCGCGGGCGCAGTGCTGGTGAGTCCGACAACGGTCCGACAGGCGCTCGACGCCGGTGCCGCGCAGGCCATTGTCGCCGGCTGCGCCGCTCACGCGACGGCGAAGAAGCAAAGCCACGCGATCGTCGTCGTCGATAATGGCGGGCATCCGGTCGCCGCCCTGCGCATGGACGGTAATGGCAGCGGCATCTTCGATTTCGCATTGTCGAAAGCGCAGGCAGCCGCGGCCTGGGGCTTCTCCACCGCTCAAATGGCCGAGGCGGCGAAGGAAACGCCCGGCTTCGCAAATGCCCCGCAGGTGGTGACGGTGGCGGGCGGAATTCCCGTGTTCGGAGCGGACGGCAAAGGCCGCATCGGCGCTGTCGGCGTATCGGGCGAGGCGCCGGCGGACGACGCCGCCTGCGCCGAAGCTGGCGTCAAAGCGGCGGGTCTGCGCTCGAGTCGTCCTTGACCGTCGCGGGGCGCACCGGCACAGGCGCGATATGCAGAAAATCTATCCCACTGCCGACACAGCGCTCGACGGGCTGCTTCGTGACGGAATGACCATCGCCGCGGGCGGCTTCGGCCTGTGCGGGATCCCCGAGCGGCTGATCGACGCGATCGTCGCGAGCGGGGTCAAGGATCTCACCATCGCGTCGAACAATGCCGGGATCGACAATGAGGGGCTCGGCAAGCTGCTGCGCACGCGGCAGGTGAAGAAGATGATCTCCTCTTATGTCGGCGAGAACAAGGAGTTCGAGCGGCAATTCCTGGCCGGCGAGCTCGAAGTCGAATTCTGTCCGCAGGGCACGCTCGCCGAGCGGATGCGCGCGGGGGGTGCCGGCATCCCCGGCTTCTACACCAGGACGGGCGTCGGAACCCAGGTCGCGGAGGGCAAGGAACACAAGGATTTCGGCGGCGAGACCTACATCCTCGAGTGCGGCATTTTCGCCGACTTGAGCGTGATCAAGGGTTGGAAGGCGGACGAGACCGGCAACCTTATGTTCCGCAAGACGGCGCGCAACTTCAATCTGCCTGCGGCCACCTGCGGCAAGGTCTGCGTCGCCGAGGTGGAGGGGATCGTGCCGGTGGGCTCGCTCGACCCGGACTGCATCCATCTGCCGTCGATCTTCGTGAACCGGCTGGTCCTCGGCGCGCCCTACGACAAGAAGATCGAATTCCGCACGGTGCGGGAAAGGGAGGCCGCGTGATGGCCACGCAAGTCGAAACCAGAGGCTGGACCCGCGACCAGATGGCGGCGCGGGCGGCGAAGGAGCTGCGCGACGGCTATTATGTCAACCTCGGCATCGGCATCCCGACCCTAGTCGCGAACCACGTCCCGGCAGGGATGACCGTGACGCTGCAGAGCGAGAACGGGATGCTGGGCATCGGGCCGTTCCCCTACGATGATGAGGTCGACGCCGACCTCATCAATGCCGGCAAGCAGACGATCAGCCAGCTGCCGCAGTCGAGCTATTTTGACAGCGCCACCAGCTTCGGCATGATCCGCGGCGGGCACATCGACCTCGCCGTGCTCGGCGGGATGGAGGTCAGCGAGGATGGCGACCTCGCCAACTGGATGGTGCCGGGCAAGATGATCAAGGGCATGGGCGGGGCGATGGACCTCGTGGCCGGCGTCAGGAAGATCATCGTCGTCATGGAGCATGTGTCGAAGAACGGCGACCCTAAATTCATTCCCGAGTGCACGCTTCCGCTGACCGGAAAGAACGTGGTCGACATGATCATCACCGACCTTGCGGTCTTCCAGCGGCCTGACCACGACAGCCGGTTCAAGCTGATCGAGCTTGCTCCCGGCGTCACGGCTGAAGAGGTCCGGGAGAAGACCACCGCCAAGTACGAGGAATGACCTGGCGGCACGCCAAGGAGGTGGCGCTGTGGGCCACCCTCCTCGCCGTGCTCCTGATGCTCTACGCGCACCTCGCTTATTACTTCCGGCACGCCGGTTGATGTTCCCCGCTCGTTTCCGCGACGCCGAATCCACCCCCAAGCTCGTCACCGTGCTGCGCGAGGGATACGGCCCCGCCGACATTAAGGCCGACGTGCTCGCGGGCCTCACCGTGGCGATCGTCGCGTTGCCGCTGGCGATGGCGCTCGGTATCGCCAGCGGGGCCTCGCCGCGCGAGGGGCTGGTCACGGCGATCATCGCCGGTCTTTTCATTTCCGCGCTCGGCGGCTCGCGCGTTCAGATCGGCGGACCGACCGGCGCCTTCGTGGTCGTCGTCGCCGGGGTCATCGCGGCGCATGGGCTCGACGGGCTGATCCTTGCGACGTTGATCGCGGGAGTGATCCTGATCGTCGCCGGCTATGCCGGCGTCGGCCGGCTGATGCGATACGTTCCGATGCCGGTCGTGACAGGCTTCACCGCGGGGATCGCAGTGATCATCGCGTCGAGCCAGGTTGGCGACTTCTTCGGATTGCGCACGGGGCCGGTACCCGCCGATTTCATCGACAAATGGGGCGCTTACGCGCGGTCCATGGCCAGCATGAACTGGAGTGCGCTCGCGTTGGGCGCGGCAACTTTGGCGTTGATCCTTGTGTTGCGGCGTTTCGCTCCGCGCGTGCCCTCCTATCTGGTCGCGATTGCCGGAGCGACGGCCGCGGCAGCGTTGCTCCGCCTGCCGGTAGACACAGTGGGCGACCGCTTTCCGTCCATGCCGACGGGGATGCCCGTGCCGCATGCCCCCGAATTTTCGCTGCCGATGCTGCGCGATGTCATGCCGAGCGCCTTCGTGATCGCCTTTCTTGCCGGCATTGAGGCGTTGCTTTCGGCTACCGTCGCCGACGGCATGACCGGCCGGCGCCACCGCTCGGGGCAGGAGTTGGTGGCCAACGGCGTCGCCAACATCGGCTCGGCGCTGTTTGCGGGCTTGCCGGCGACGGGAGCGATCGCTCGCACAGCCACCAACATCCGTGCGGGCGGGCGTTCGCCGGTGGCGGGCATGACGCACGCTTTGTTCCTGCTCCTGTTTGTGTTGCTTGCCGGCGACCTGCTCGCGCTCGTGCCCATGGCGGCGCTTGCCGCCGTGCTGCTGATGGTCGCGTGGGGGATGAGCGAATATGACCGGTTCATCGCGCTCGTGCGCACCGACGCCGGCGAGCGCGGCGTGCTGGTTCTCACCTTCCTGCTCACCGTCTTCATCGACCTGACGGTCGCGATCGGGGTCGGCGTGACCCTGGCCGCGCTGCTGTTCATGACCCGGATGAGCGAGACAGCCGGGCTCGTAGCCCTCGATCCGGCGGAAGAGCCGGAGCTTCGCAACAAGCTCCCGGACGGAGTCGAAGTGCTTCGCTTCACCGGCCCGTTGTTCTTCGGCGTTGCGAGCGAAATGCTCGAGGCGCTCCGTCGGTCGGGCGCGCGGCCGCGAGCAATCGTGCTGCGAATGGAAGAGGTGCCCTATGTAGACGCGACGGGCGCCAACGCCCTCGCCACATTCACCCGGCAGGCGAAGCACGGCGGGACCGAGGTTTGGCTGTGCGGCTTGAAGCAGCAGCCGCGCGAGTTCCTCGCCCGGTTCGAACCGAAGTTCGCCGGCGCCCGGCGGGCATCGAGCTGGGCCGCCGCACTCCGGCGCCTGGAGACGGAACCTATTTCGAGGCGGTGATCCTGACCGCTGCGGTTTTCACCGCCGGGACCGCATTGCCGCCGGCCGTGACAGGCTGCCGTGGAAGTTGCTGGAACAGGGCCTGGCACGCGACATCGACCAATTGCACCGGTTGGCCCTTGCTGTCCGGCAGGGGTGTGCACGCCGACGGATTGCCGGCGGGATCGACTAGATAGGCAACCTTGACTGCCAGCGGCTGCGTTATGCCGGGCGGCAGCTGGTTGACGCTGACTTCGAGGTCGGGCCCAAGGTCGCGCTGCATGCTTAAGTTTCGATCGGGCCGCGCCCAGACCACCTGGCTGCGATAAACGCCGAATGTCGGACGGCCGTCCGATCCGTATGCCGGCGTGAAGCGCGCGCGCTTGACCGCTACCCAGCAGGCCTGGCGGTCGAGCATGCCATGCCCGCTCGATTGGGTGATTTGGCAATCGGCAGCGCGGCCGTCAGGGCCGACGATCACGGCGAAAGTGGTCACGCCCTGCAGCTCGCGCTCGAAGGCCTTGACCGGATAATCGTCAAGATCGAACCAGGGAAGCGGGGTCGCGGAGGTGGAGGCCACCACGGCGCTCGCAAGAAGGGAAGAGACGATACTCATAATCACGCCCTTTCTGCTTGGACGGTTGACGATATGACTTTGCCGTTCGCGAGGCCATAGGAAAGTCGGGCGAGCGTCGGTATCGGTCGAGCGCGACGCAAGGGAGCTCAGGATGCGAAACACCGCTTTGGGACTGATCGTCGGCCTCGTCGGCATGGCCGCATGTTCGAGCTCCGGCCCGTCTTCCGACGAGGCACGTGCGCAAAACGACAACGACCCGACGCTTGTCGCCGCGCCGCCCGCTGCCTCCGTGAGCCTGACCCGGCTCGACTGCGGACGGGCCGAGTTCAAGGACATGAACGGCTTCTTCTCCGACCGCCCGGGCGTCTATCCGCCGGGGCCGGGCAAGGTCGTCGACAGCTGCTACCTGATCCGCCACGGGGATGAGCTGATGATATGGGACACGGGCTTTCCCGCGGCCGCCAAGGACAAGCCGCTCGTCATGGACGGCATGACCGCGAACGTCGACCGGACGCTGGCCGAACAGTTGCGGCAGCTCGGCGTCAAGCCCGAGGACGTCGACGTGGTCGGGATCAGTCACATGCACGGCGACCATGTCGGACAGGCTGCGGAGTTCACGACCGCGCGGCTGGTGATCGGCAAGGCCGATTTCGCGCGCCTGGAAGGGCAGCCCGAGGATTCACTGAAGGCGTGGCGCGGGCCCGGTAAGAACGTCACGCTGGCCGCCGGCGACGCCGATGTGTTCGGCGACGGCAGCGTTGTCGCAATCCATCTGCCGGGCCATACGCCCGACCATCTCGGCTTGCTGGTCAAGCTCAAAAGCGGACCGGTGCTGCTGACGGGCGATCTCTACCATTCGACCATCGCTCGGGAGAAGCGCGCCCTCCCGGGCTTCAATACCAGCCGCGAGCAGACGCTCGAGTCCATGGACAAGTTCGAAGCGCTGGCCAAGCGGCTGAATGCCAAAGTCGTGATTCAGCATGAGCCCAACGACGTCGAAAAGCTTCCGGAGTTTCCCAAGGCGGCCGAATGAGGGCCATGATGCGCGCGCTCCTTTCGCACGAGCCGGGTGGGCCCGACATGCTGCGGCTGACAGAGTTGCCTGACCCGGCGCCAGGCGCGCGTGAGTTGCTAATCCGCATCCATGCTTGCGCGATCAATTATCCGGACGTGCTGATTATCGAGGACAAGTATCAGCTGAAGCCGCCGCGGCCGTTCGCTCCGGGGAGCGAGATTGCGGGCGAGGTCGAGGCGGTGGGCGACGGCGTCAGCGAATGGTCTGTCGGCGACCGGGTGATCGCCGCAGTCGGCTTCGGCGGCCTTGTGGAAAAGGTCCTCATCCCGGCGAAATCGGCGATTCCGTTACCCGCCGAGCGGAGCTTCGCCGAAGGGTCGGCTCTGCTGCTGACCTATGCGACCGCGATCCACGCTCTGGTTGACCGCGGACAGCTCAAGCCGAAGGACCTGCTGGTGGTGCTCGGCGCCGGCGGAGGGGTAGGACTGGCGGCGGTCGAGATTGGCAAGGCGCTTGGGGCCTGCGTGCTTGCTTGCGCCTCGTCCGAGGAGAAATGCGCGGCGGCAAGAGAGGCAGGCGCAGATGCGTCACTCAAATATCCCGCGGACCTCAGCGACATGGATGCCCGGAAGCGCTTCGCGCAGGATTTGAAGGACGCGGCCGGGCCGAACGGAGCGCAGGTCATCTTCGACCCTGTCGGCGGCGATTACTCCGAAGCCGCTTTGCGAAGCATCGGCTGGGAAGGGCGCTACCTCGTCGTCGGCTTCCCCGCGGGCATCCCCAGGCTACCGCTCAACCTCACCCTGCTCAAAAGCTGCGATGTCCGCGGGGTTTTCTGGGGCGCGTTCGCCGCGCGCGACCCGAAGCGCAACGGCGATCATGTCGAGCAGCTGTTCCGCTGGTGGGCCGAAGGCAGGATCGCGCCGAGAATCAGCGCGACCTATCCGCTCGAACGGGCCGGCGAAGCGATCGCTGCGCTCCGCGAGCGCAAGGCGATCGGCAAGCTGGTGGTCGCAATCGCCTAGCAACGCATTTGGAAGACGCCGATCGAGTCGGCCTCTCCCGCCGCCTGGGATTGCTGCAAGTCGGAGGTCAACACCTGGATCTCGAACTGGAGCGTTTGGCCGCGCGCAGCAGTCGCGCACATTTGGCGAAACGGCGCCACGATCCGATACGTCTTGCCGCGCTTGAGCGGCCCAGCGGAAAGGGGAAGGTCGATCGGGGTCGCCTCGAGCTCGACCGGCCGCGGACGGAACCGCAGGATCGCCGTGCCCTTGTAATCGCTGTCGGCCCGGAACGCGATCGACGACTGCTCCGTGATCACGCCGCAGGGTCTCGGGTTGGTCGACCCCAGGCAAAGGACGGCGCCGGTCGGCTTGCGCGTTCTGGCATCAAGCGGCGCGAGCGTGACCAGTGAAGCGCATAAGGCGACAGCGGACAGGCGAATGAAGCCGTTCATCGTGACCTCCCCGCCGGTCAATAAGCGCGTGACCGATTCGCGACAACCGGATTGCGCGACGCTGGACGGAATGGGCTGACGCTCCTATCTCGCGCCGCGAACAGCCTAAGGAACCCGCATGACGACGTTCGACGACCGCCAGCGCGCCTTCGAGGCGAAGTTCGCGCATGATGAGGAAATGAAGTTCCGTATCGCGGCCCGTCGCAACCGGCTGCTCGGCGAGTGGGCAGCGCGACAGATGGGCCTAAGCGAGGCGGAAACCGAATCCTATGCCAAGGACGTGGTCCGCTCGGACTTCGAGGAAGCCGGCGACCATGACGTGGTCCGCAAGGTTCTGGGCGACCTCACCGCGGCCGGCATCGATTGCGACGAGGCGAGCGTCCAGGAGGCGCTGCGCAACAAGGAGATTGAGGCGCGGCGTCAGATCATCGAGAGCATCAACTTGTAATGCCGATGGCGGCATCCGAGATCGAGCGGATGATCAAGGCCGCGATTCCTGACGCCGAAGTGACGATCCGTGACCTTGCCGGCGACGGCGATCATTATGCCGCACGGGTGGTCAGCGCGAGCTTCGCCGGGATGAGCCGCATCAGACAGCATCAGGCCGTCTATGCCGCGCTCGGGGATCGAATGGGGGGTGAGCTTCACGCACTGCAGCTCGAAACCGCGGTGCCCCAAACGGAGAATATCTGATGTCCGCTCACGAGCGCATCGCCGAGCTGGTCAACAACAACGATGTTGTGCTGTTCATGAAAGGCACTGCGCTTTTCCCGCAATGCGGCTTTTCCAGCCGGGCAGTCGCGATCCTCGACCGGCTCGGCGCGAAGTACGAGACCGTAGACGTCCTCCAGGACCCCGAGGTGCGCCAGGGCATCAAGGAATATTCGGACTGGCCGACGATCCCCCAGCTTTATGTGCGCGGCGAGTTCGTGGGAGGGTCCGACATCATGATGGAAATGTATGAGAGCGGCGAGCTGAAGGATTTGCTGGCGGCGGCCGCGTAAGAAAAAAGGGGCGGCTGTCGGCGGGACCAGAGAACCGCTTGAGCCGCCCCTTTGGTTTGGCGTGGAACCAAGTGGACCCGGTAAATATAGCAATGGCCGTGCCAATTCTTAAAAACGGCTGATTTCTAATAATTTTGCCTTTCAGACGCTTGGACCAATCCCCGCGATCGTAAGAAATCCCGACAATAGCCTGACGCCGCAGTTTCTTCTGGTGAGGACCGGGGCACGTATCTTCTTTGACGCGGTGATGGTGTCTCGTTACGCGGCCGTCGTGAAAACTACTGTCGATGGCACTTTGGAGGCGTTGCCGGGTTGGGCTTCCGTATGAGTCGTGAGGATCCCGATTCGCGCCGCGTCGTCGGTCTGAAACTCTTCTGTGACCTGACCCAAAGCTGGTCGGAGGTGGGCGGCGGCGTGCGGACCTATTTGCTGCACAAGCGCCGGCATATCCTCGATTCGACTCCGCACAGCCATCTGATGGTCATCCCCGGCGATCGGGACGAGGTCATCGAGGAGGAGCGGGCTGTGACGGTCACCATTGCTTCGCCCCGCGTTCCGGGAAGCCCCCATTATCGGTTGATGCTGCGCAGCGGCGCGGTGGCGGCCGCGCTCCGCCGCTTCCAGCCGGACCTGATCGAATGCCAGGACGCCTATAACCTTCCGTGGGCCGCGATCGCTTTTCGCAAGCGCCGTCCCGAAACGGCGCTCGTCGCGGCCTATATGACGGATTTTCCCACGGTCTATTGCGAGCGGCCCTTCTCGAAGATCGTCGGAAAGCCGCTCGCGAGCCTGTGTGGGCGCATCTGCTATTCCTACTGCGGCTCGCTGTACCGCCGGTTCGATGCCGTCTTCGCGCTCAGCGAGAACGGCGGCGCGGCCAAGTTGCGGAGCTATGGCGTCGCTGACATCGATCTCGTCCCCCTTGGCGTGGAAGTGGGCGAATTTGCGCCCTCAAAGCGCAGCGCCGAGCTTCGCCGTCGGCTCGGCCTCGCCGATCAACAGCCGCTGCTAATCTATGTCGGCCGCCTCGACGGCGAGAAGAGGCCCGATGTGGTAGTGGAGGCCTTCCGCAGTCTCCCGCAATCGCTTGGCGCCAAGCTTGCTCTGCTCGGTGAAGGCCCGCTTCGTGACGAGATCGCGGCTTTGGGCGACCCGCGGATCGTCATGCCCGGCTACGTGCGCAACCGGACCGAGCTTGCGCGCTGGCTCGCCAGCGCCGACATCTACGTGTCGGCAATGGCCGACGAGACGTTTGGGATTTCGATTGTTGAGGCCCAGGCGTCGGGCCTCCCCGTGGTCGGCGTCGCGGCGGGAGCGATGATTGACCGGGTAACCGATGCGATGGGGCGTCTCGGACCGGTCGGGGATTCCGCCGCGATGGCCCGAAATATCCTTGACGTGTGGACCGGAGACCGCGCGCGGCTTTCCGATCGCGCACGGGCCCACGCGCTGCAGTTCAGCTGGGAGCGAAGCATGGAGGCGCTGTTCGGAGACGTATATCCGACCGCCTTCACCCGGCGCGCGCGCGAGTTGGCGCGACCGGCAGCCGCCGCCGCGGCTCCGCTCGTCCGCGCCTGACGTTCAAGACGGGTTCACAGCCAGCATCCAACTTCGCTATCCCGGACTTTGAGAGGGCGTTTATCTGCATGATTCTCCTGTTTGCGCTAGCACTTGCGGTGGATCCCGCCGGCCTGGTCCCCACCGGCCCGACAACCGACGCGGTGATCGCCAATTGCAACGCCCGCAAGTTCGAGACCGTCGTTCAGACCACCCGCAACGGCATGCCACACTCATCGAAGGTGACGCTCTGCGGCGAAGTCGGCCAGACTGATGCCGACTGGTCGCGAACCCTTCGCGACGCTTTGCAGAAGGTCAGTGCCGACCCGAAAATGCCCGCTGCGGTTCGGAATCAGATCGTGACGGCGCTCAACATCGAAATTGCCAAGCTCCCGTCGCCCGTCACTGCCGTGCCGACCGGGCCGGCCGTTGTCGATCAGCCGGGGCCGATTGCCCCGAGCCTTGCGCAATCACCAGCGCTGCCGGCCAGGACGGTAGTCAGTCCACCCGCCGAATATTCCTCCCTGCCGCCGTTCCCGCCGCCGCCGCTGGCAAGCCCGAGTGCATCCACGTCCGTCGTTGCCGCGGCGGTGCCCGCGCTACCGAGGCTCAATCTGAAAATGACCTGCCTCAACCCGGCTTCCATCGCCGATGAAGGTCCCTGCGATCAGTTCGACCGCGACACCCGGCTGACGATCCGGGCGGGCGAAGACATTCCAATGGGCACCAGCCTGCGATTCGTCCGGCGCGGCGATCCGCGCGCCGAAGTCGAACTCGCTGGGCTGAAGAACGGCCGGAGCAAACGCATGCTCCTGCCTCCGGAGGTTTGCCGGGGAGTTGCCGGCAGCCGCATTCAGATCGAAATCGTCCGGCGTCCAGCACGCGCCGGCGCGCAGCCCCAAGTCGTAGACAGTTTCGGACCGTTCGACCTGCGCTGCTAGCAAGCGCAGCGGCCGCGTGGCACAGGCAGAGCGTGGACGCCCCATATGGAAAGGTTGAACGGCTCGAGCCCGGAATCGCCCGGCTGCTCGCGCATAATCCCTCCGCCTTCACCTATTTCGGGACACAGACGTACCTCGTCGGGACGGACACGCTCGCGGTGATCGATCCCGGGCCGGACATTCCGGAGCATATCGATGCACTGGAGCAGGCCATTGGTGACCGGCACCTGACCGCGATCATGTGTACGCATACTCATCGTGACCACAGCCCGGCGGCGCGGCCGCTCGCCAAGCGCACCGGTGCGCCGGTCGTCGGCTGTGCGCCTTTGGCGATCGAAGGAACCAGCCTCGAGGCCGGCTTCGATCCCGATTATGCGCCCGACCGCGTTCTTGACGACGGCGAGAAACTGGAAATCGACGACGACGCGATCATCGCGGTGGCGACCCCCGGGCATACGTCCAACCACCTTTGCTTCGCCTACCGGGGCGCTTTGTTCAGCGGCGATCATGTGATGGGCTGGTCGACGACGGTCGTCGTTCCGCCCGATGGCGACATGGCGGTGTACATGGCCAGCCTCGACAAGCTGCGGACGCGGGAGGACCGCGTCTATTATCCGGCGCACGGGCCGCCGGTCGAAAATCCGCGGCAATATGTCCGCCACCTGATCGGTCACCGGATGCAGCGCGAGGCCCAGATCCGGCGGCTGGTTAGCGAGATGCCGCGCGACATTCCGGACATCGTCGCCAATGCTTATCCGGGGCTCGATCCGAGGCTCAGGGCCGCCGCCGGCGGCTCGGTCCTCGCCCATCTGCTGGACCTCGAGCGCCGCGGCCTCGTTGTCCGCGAGGGAGAAACATGGACAATCGCTTCAGCAAGCTGATCGGGATCGCCGCGATCGTGGTCGCGCTCGTCCTCGGCGTCGTCGTCGGGTTGACCACGGGGCTCGTCGATCGCGTGTTCGGCGGTCCCAATCCGAAGACCATCGCCAGCGCCAGCCTTGAATCGATGCGCGCGCAGAACCGCCTGACGGCATTCGTCGCGCGCTATGTGTCGGTGACGACGTCGACGACGACGCGGTTCGGGCTTTCGGCCAAGCGGACGCTGATCCTGCCGGGCGACGTGCGTTACGAGCTCGACCTGTCCAAACTTCAGCCCGGGGACGTGACCTGGGACAGTTCGAGCCGCACGCTGCGGGTCCGGATGCCCGAGCTCGAGATCGCCGGACCCGACGTCGACCTCAACGCCGCCCAGGAGTATGGCGCGGGCGGCGTGCTGTCGGCGCTGACCAATGCCGACGACGCGCTCGACCAGGCGAACCGCGCGAACGCCGTTGCCGACCTGCGCAAACAGGCTTCCGCCCCAGTCCCCATGCGCCTCGCCCGGCAGGCGGCCCGGCAGGCCATCGAGCGCAGCTTCGCCATGCCGCTGATCGCCGCCGGCTTTCGCGACGCCAAGGTGGTCGCGCGCTTCCCCACCGAAGGGGCGGACGACGCTTCCTATCTGGACCTTTCGACCCCATATGAGGAGGCGATCAAGGAAGCAGACGGCCGCAAGGCGGCGCGAAGGCAAAGATGACGGTTCAACCCAGCAGCCTCAAAGGGCTCGACCTGCTCGCGGAGATCGAGCGCCTGAAGCGCGAGCGCAACGCGATCATCCTCGCCCATTATTACCAGAAGCCGGAGATCCAGGACCTCGCCGATTTCGTCGGCGACAGCCTCGACCTGTCGCGCAAGGCGGCGGCGACTGACGCCGACGTCATCGCCTTTTGCGGCGTCCGCTTCATGGCGGAAACGGCGAAAATCCTGTCGCCGGAGAAGATTGTCGTCCTGCCCGACATGGATGCCGGCTGCTCGCTCGAGGACAGTTGCCCGCCCGACCAGTTCAAGGCGTTCCGCGAGGCCCACCCGGACCATATCGCGCTGACCTACATCAATTGCTCGGCGGCGGTGAAAGCCCTTTCGGACATCATAGTCACCTCGTCGAGCGCCAAGGTGATCCTCGACCAGATCCCGGCTGAGCAGAAGATAATCTTCGGCCCCGACCGCCACCTCGGCGGCTATCTCGCGCGCAAGACCGGGCGCGACATGCTGCTGTGGCCTGGCATCTGCATCGTCCATCAGGCGTTCAGCGAGACCGAGCTGCTGAAGCTCAAGGCCGAGCATCCCGACGCGCCCGTCGCCGCGCACCCCGAATGCCCGCCGCATATCATCGATCATGCCGACCATGTCGGCTCGACCAAGTCGATCCTCGATTTCGCTTTGTCGTCGCCGGCCCAGACGATCCTGGTCGCGACCGAGCCGCACATCATTCACCAGATGGAAAAGGCCGCGCCCGGAAAGACCTTCATCGGCGTCCCCGGCGGCGACGGCAACTGCAATTGCAACATGTGCCCGTACATGGCCCTGAACACGCTGGAGAAACTCTACGTCGCGCTTCGCGATCTCGAGCCGCGGATCGAGCTGTCGCCGGACATCATGGAAGGCGCGCGCGTGCCGCTCGAGCGGATGCTGGAGATGGCCGGGAGGACGGTCGGCCAGGGCGACGTCGGAACGCCGATCATCGACGATCCGGCTAAAATCGACCCCCGGATCAGCGGAGACTAGCTAACCCGCGGCTAGCGGAGCCACAGCCAAAGCGCGGCGAGCAGCATCCCGAGGTTCAGATAAGCGGTCGAGGAGAAGCCGGGCGCGCGATAAACCGGCTTGATCCGATAACCGAACCAGAAGACCACGCGGGCAACGACGAAGGCAATCGAAACCGCGGCGACGAAGCTCATTCGCTCGATCGGCAGGGTCACGGCGAGCCCAAACAGTCCGACGAGGAACAGCACGAGCTGCTGCAGCGTGTTGTCGGCGACCCGCCCGTCGACGACCATGCGCGGACTTTCCTTGCCCAGCGTGGGATCGATCGCCTCGCTCTTGAAGCGGGCATTGCCGACCGCGGCGACCATGAAGAAGAAAGGCAAAGCAGCGACGACTGCCCAGCGGACGGCATAAGCAACCCGGTCGCCGGGATTGTCGACGATGGGCGGGGCCGGAATCATCGTTGAAAGAATCCAGACGAGCAGGATCATGGCCGCGACGCCGCTGAGTGCTCCGACCGCGACGGTCTTTTGGTCTCGTGTCATCGAAAGCCCCCAGACAAGCCCTAGCACGGGCGTCGGAGGGGGTCACGCCGCGGCGCTTCGGCGCCCCGGGTTATTTGCCCTGGTTTTGGGGCTGCGACGGAGCTTGCTGGTTCGTCTCGGCTTCACTCGTTGATGCTGGAACCTCGATCGTCTTGCAGATCTTACGGTTGCCGAGGCGCGAATAGGGGTCTTCGTCGAGCCTCTCGCAAACGCGCTTCTTCACCATCTGCGGCTTTCCGGCCGGGGCGGTGGTGTTGGTCGGCGTGGTCTGGGCCACAGCGGGGACACTCATCGCACCGATCACGGCCAGCGCGACCACGGACTTGAACATCGGTTGCTCCTGAAAACGATTCGGCCGGGGCTTAGAGCAGCAATACATAGGTTAGCAAAGCTGTTTTTCCGATGAACGGGATGAAGCGTTATGCAAACACTTCGCCGAGATTCGGACCGCCTTCCTTCCACTGGCGCAGCTCGACGAACAGCGAGGCCTGGACCGTCCCCCAGATCACGTTGACGACCGTGCTGAGCAATCCGAGCAGGCCGAGCCGCCAGATTTCGAAGTTCGGACCGAACAGCAGGCTTCGGACGAGGACCGCGAGCAGCCCGGTCAGGAGCGTCAGGACCATCGAGATGGCAACGAGGATGAGGACGACTGCCAGGGTCTTCCACCGGGCGCCCTCGGTCAGTTCCTGGCTGCGGCTGAGCGCAAGGAACACGCCGTCGCGCTCGTCGGCCAGCGCGGGCGCGGCAACCGCCCACAGCAAATAGACGATGATCCCCGGGACGATCAGCAGAGTCGAGGCGATCACGGTCGCGATTCCGGTGAGCATGCCGAGGACGATGAGCGGGAACAGGGTCGCGCCCAGCGCCGCCAACGCCTCGCCGATGCGCGCCCTGCGGCCCTCGTGCGCGGCAAGGACCGGGCGGGTGAGGGCGCCAAGGACGAGCACGCCGATCGCAAGGCTGAAGAACCACTGGACGAGGAAAAGCGCGACGAAACCGGGAAGAACGAGGCTTCCGACGGTGATCACGAAGGCATAGCTCGGGATCTGGGTGATGACATATTGGACGGCCATTGCCGGAACCGCTCCGAACAGGACCGACAGCCCGACGATGACGAGCGGATTGTAGCGGATCGCCGAAAAGGCCCGCTCGAACACCCGTCCCACCGACATCCGCCGGTCATCCCTTCCCATTGCGACTGCAGCCACGGAATCCTCCCCTGTTCCCCGCGCTTTGCTGCGGGACGGAATTTTCGCTGTCCAGCGATTTCGCGCCTTGCGCTGAGCCCGCCGCCCGTTAATCCGTGGACGGGGTATGGAGGGGTCGATCAGGGGGGAGGGCGCAGCCGCGGCGGCCAACGCCGACCAGTTCGAATCCGCTTACAAGGCGCTTCGCGCGGATCCGTCGGTGCAATTCAACCTGTCCCCCACAGAGCCTCCGCCCAAGCCTCCTGCCTGGCTCGAATCCTTCTTCAAGTGGCTCGGAGATGTGCTCGAGCCGGTCGGAAAATTTTTCAGCTGGATCGGCAGCTTCATGCCCGACGCGGCTTATGCGCGGATCATCTTGTGGACCGTCCTCGCCCTCGCCGCGGCGACGCTGCTCTGGGCGGTCTACAACCGCTTGCGTCACGGCGAGTGGACCCTGCGGCTGCCCCGCGCCGCGCCCGTGACCGACATTGCGGTGGAGCACGAATGGGCGCCGGAGCAGCAAGGCGCCCGCTCGTGGCTGGAGGAGGCGGATGCTCTTGCTCGGGACGGGCGCTACGCCGAGGCGATCCATCACCTGCTGTTCCGCTCGATCGAGGATATTGCCAGTCGCCGCCCCAATCTCATCCGGCCGGCGCTCACTAGCCGCGAGATCGGCGCGTCGCACGGCATTCCCGGAAGGGCGCGCGAGCTGTTCGCGGCCATCGCCCGGCTGGTCGAACGCAGCTTGTTCGGCGGTCGGCCCTTGGGCGAGAAGGATTGGCTGACGGCGCGCGAGGCCTATTCCGACTTCGCCCTTGCGGGGTCCTGGCGAGGATGAGCGATATCGCGATCGGCGCGGTCCGGCCGAGCGAAAGTCCGTTCAACCGGCGGACGATGCTGTGGGTCACCGCTGTCGGCGTGCTCGCTTTCGTCGCCATGCTCGTGCTCGGCGCCTACGCGCCCGATCTCCGTTCCGGTCGCAATGGCGGCACTCATGCCTTGTCCAACGCGGCGGTTGGCTTTTCGGGCCTCGTCCGTCTCGCGGAAGCGACCGGTCGGAACCCGGAGATCGTCCGTTCCGAAGCGGAGCTCGAGCGCGACTCGCCGACGATCGTCTCGCCGGATCACGGCTACACGGACATCAGCGACGTGCTAGGCCGCCGCGGCGGGCGAACGACCCTGCTCGTGCTGCCAAAGTGGATGACGATGCCTGACCGAGCCCGCTCGGGCTGGGTCCGCGTGCCGGCGCTCATTCCGCGGGAGGATCCGGAAGCGACCCTCGCGCCCGACGCGCCGCTGTCCATCCGCCGCAGCAGGACGGGCGGGGAGCCGTTGACCACGGTCGATTCAGCAGCCCCGGCCGCACTTCGCTTTTTCGCTCCCAAGATCACGCAGACGGCCAGCGGCGAGGACCTGCGACCGGTCATCACCGACGCTTCGGGGCGCATCGTCCTGGGACAGCTCGGCGACTCCCGCCTCTTCATCCTCGCCGATCCCGACTTGATCAACAATCACGGCATGGGCGACCAGCGCCAGGCGAGGGCGGCCCTGGCCCTGCTTGACTACCTCAACAGCGGCGGTTCGAACGCCGTCCTGTTCGACGTGACGGCAAACGGCCTTGGCCGGTCCCGAAGCCCGCTGAAGCTCGCGTTCGATCCGCCGTTTCTCGCGGTCACGCTGACGATTTTCGTGGCGATGCTGCTAGCCGGATTCCAGGCGCTGGTCCGCTTCGGGTCGCCCCGCCGGCCGGAGCGGGCCATCGCCTTCGGCAAGTCGGCGCTGGTCGACAACAGCGCCGCGCTGATCCGCAAGGCCGGCCGCGAGGCCCGGCTCGGTGCGCGCTATGTCGATGTGATTCGGGAACGCGCCGCGGTGCTTTTCCGCCTTGCGCCGACGCTTGATCGCGAGGCCGTCGACATGCGCATGGAGGCATTGAATCCGCGGCGAAGCTTCGCCGAACTCGCAAACGCCGCCAGCCAGGCGAGAAGCCGCGACGAACTGCTCGGCGTCGCACGGTCGCTGCATCATTGGGTCAAGGAGGTTCAGGAGTGAAAGTCGACGAAGTCCAAAAGCTCGGGCAGGCGATCCGGGGAGAGATCGGCAAGGCCGTCGTCGGCCAGGACACGACCGTCGAGCTGATGCTCGTCGCCCTTTTCGCGGGCGGTCACATCCTTCTCGAAGGCCCGCCGGGAACGGCCAAGACGCTGCTCGCGCACAGCTTCGCGCGGGCGATCGGGCTGGATTTCGGCCGCATCCAGTTTACTCCCGACCTGATGCCGGCGGACATCATCGGCGCGAACCTGTTCAACTTCCAGACGTCGAGCTTCACGCTGACCCGCGGTCCGATCTTCACCGAGCTGCTGCTCGCCGACGAGATCAACCGCACGCCCCCCAAGACGCAGGCGGCCCTGCTCGAGGCGATGCAGGAACGCCAGGTCACGATCGACGGGCAGAGCCATCCGCTGGGCGACCGGTTCATGGTCGTCGCGACCCAGAATCCGATCGAGCAGCAGGGTGTCTATCCGCTGCCCGAGGCACAGCTCGACCGCTTCCTGTTCAAGCAGGCAGTCGATTATCCATCGGTCGAGGAAGAGCGGAAGATCATCGCCACCCATGGCGCCAAGAAGGAGGCGATGGAGCCGGCGGCGTGGGGCGTCGCGGCCCAAGCGGACGCGGCGACCATCGTCGCGGCGATGAACGCCGTGAACGATGTGCGGCTGGTCGATGAGGTGATCGACTATATCGCGGCGCTGGTCCGCGGTACGCGCGAGAATGCCGAGCTGGAATCGGGCGCGAGCCCGCGCGCCGGTTCGATGCTCGCCGGTGCGGCCCGGGCGCGCGCCGCGATCGACGGACGCGACTTCGTGATTCCCGACGACGTGAAGCAGCTCTCCCCGGCGCTTCTGCGCCACCGCGTGATCCTGTCGCCCGCGGCCGAAATCAACGGGCGCAAGGTCGAGGACATCGTCACGGGGATCATCGAAGCGATCGAGGCCCCGCGTTGATCTATCCGACGCGCGCCGCCGTGATCGCCGCAGCCGCAGGAGCTCCGGTGGCGCTCGCGGTCGCGGCCGTCGCACCGGGCCGCTGGTTCGTCGCGCTGGCGTGGCCGCTTGCGCTTCTCGTGCTGTGCATCCTCGACGGTCTGCGGACGATCGGCAGGGCGACGGCCAGGGTCGACTTTCCCGGCCACGCCTATGTCGGCGAGACCCGCGACTGCACCGTCACCGTGTCGGTGGGAAGCCGGCCGAGGAGCGCCCAGGTCGCCCTTCAGACTTCGCCGCTGGTCGCGATCGAGGACGACGGCCAGGTTCGCGTCCCGCTACGCGACGGTCGCGGCGCGGTGCTCGTTCCGCTCGAAATGCTTCGCCGTGGCCTCGCCCGCTTCGAGCGGCTGTGGCTGCGCTGGACCGGTCCGCTTGGGCTGATGTGGCGCCAAGGGAGCATTCCGGTCGATGCCTCCTTTCCGGTCCTTCCCGACATACGCCCGGTGCACGAACGGGGTGCGGCGATCTTTCAGCGCAATGCCTTCGAGGGGCTGATCGCGCAGCTGGTTCGCGGGGAGGGATCCGATTTCGATGTGCTCGTCGAATTCCGCTCCGGTATGGACCGGCGCTCGATCGATTGGAAGCAATCGGCGCGGCATACGAAGCTGCTCGCCAAGCAGTATCGGACCGAGCGCAACAACCAGATCGTGTTTGCCATCGATAGCGGCCGGCAGATGTCCGACCCCGTCGCGGGACTTCCACGCGTCGACCGCTGCGTCTCGGCGATGCTGCTGACCGCCTGGGTCGCGCTGAAGCTTGGCGACCGCGTCGCGATCCACGCCTTCGATTCGCGGCCGCGCCTCGCGAGCGGGCTGGTGTCGGGTGGCGGAGCATTTGCCGAGCTCGAGCGGATCGCCGCGGAGATCGACTATTCGGGTGAGGAGACCAACTACACGTTCGCGCTCACCACGCTGGCGGCGAAGCTCAGCCGGCGGTCGATGATCATCCTGTTCACCGAGTTCACTGACGCGATCTCGGCCGATTTCCTGATTCGCGCCGCCCGCCGCCTGGTCCAGACGCATCTGATGCTCGTGGTCGTGCTCCGCGACGAGGAGCTCGAAGACATTGCCGGCCGGGAGCCGGAAACGCCTGACGACGTCACCCGCGCGGTCACGGCCGCCGGGCTGCTCAAGGAGCGACGGGTCGTGATCACGGGACTGCAGCACCTTGGCGTGCACGTGATCGAAAGCGAATATGACCGCGTTGGCGAACGGCTGGTCCAGGGCTATCTCGACCTCAAGCGGAGGAATCTGTTGTGACCGCGCCGCTGGTCGCCGCGGCCGACGCGCCGCTGGTCAACGCAACGCGTTTCCGCGCCGCCCATGCGGCAGACTGGGAGCGTCTCGACGCGCTCGTCACCCGCATGGAAAAACGTTCGATCCGCGCGCTCAGCGACGAGGATTTGCTCGCGCTGCCGGCGCTTTATCGCACGACGCTGTCGTCGCTGTCCGTCGCCCGCGACACGTCGCTCGATCGCGCGTTGGTTACTTACCTCGAGCAATTGTGCACGCGCGCTTATTTCCAGATCTACGGCGTACAGACTCCGGCGCACCGGCAGATCGCGCGCTTTTTCGCCAGTAGCTGGCCTGCAGCCGTTCGGGCGCTCTGGCGCGAGACGCTGTTCTGCGTCGTGATGACGGCAGGCGCGGCGATCGCCGCTTTTTTGCTGATCCGCAGCGACCCGAGTTGGTTCTACAGCATCATCCCCGAAGGGCTTGCGTCGGGACGCGACCCCTCCGCCTCGGCCGAGTCATTGCGCAAGACGCTCTACGACGACAGCGGTAAGAACTGGCTCGGGACATTCGCGGCCTTCCTCTTCACCCACAATGCGCAAATCGCGATCTTCTCCTTCGCGCTAGGCTTCGCGTTCGCGCTGCCGACGGTGCTCCTGATTCTCTACAACGGGCTGATGGTCGGCGCGTTTTTCGCCGTGTTCGCGGCCAAGGGTCTGGGCCTCAACCTCGCCGCATGGCTGATGATCCACGGCACGACCGAAATCTTCGCCATCTGCATCTCCGGCGCCGCGGGGATCCGGATCGGGATGGCGATCGCTTTTCCGGGCAAGCTGACGCGGATGGATTCCGCCGTTCGCGCCGGCCGCATGTCTGCGACGGCCATGGCCGGGACGGTGATCATGCTCGCCGTCGCCGGTCTCCTCGAAGGCGTGGGACGGCAGACGATCCTGGATGACGGGATGCGTGCGCTGATCGGCGGTTCCGCCCTCGCCGGTTGGCTCGTGTATTTCTACGCGTGGCGATCGAAGAAGGCCGAATATGGCCACTAGCGCCATTGCGCCGCGGCGGACGCTCAAGCGGACCTTCATCACGCCGGAAGGCGTCGACCTGCGCCTCGAGCTCGGTTCGGCGGGAAGCCGCGCGGGCGCCTTCCTGATCGACTGGGCGATTATCACCTTGATCCTTGTCGCGGTCACGCTGCTGTTCGTGTTCGTCGCCCGGATCGAGACCGCGCCTTTCTTCATGGCGCTGTGGTTCATCGGCTATTTTCTGCTGCGGAACGGCTGGTTTTCGCTGTTCGAGATGGGCAGCCGCGGCGCGACTCCGGGCAAGCGGCTGACGGGCCTCAGGGTGGTTGCCCGCGACGGCGCCAGGCTGACCGGCGCGGCGGTGATTGCCCGCAACGCAATGCGAGAGATCGAAGTCTTCCTCCCGCTCTCCTTTCTCGTGCAGCAGACGGCGGCCGGAACCGCGGACACGTTCCTCGTCCTGTTCTCTCTGACCTGGAGCGGGATCTTCTTGTTCTTCCCCCTCTTCAACCGCGACCGGCTGCGGGTGGGCGATCTCGTTGCCGGGACTTGGGTGGTGCGCACCGGCAAGTCCAAGCTGTCCGACGATCTCGTCGGGAGCGCCTTGCGCCAGCGGCGGACCTTCCCGGAATCCGCCCTAAAGCTATACGGCATCTACGAGTTGCAGACGCTGGAAGAGGTGCTGCGCAACGACCAGGCCGACGCGATCGCGACCGTCGCCGCGACGATCCGCCACAAGGCCGGCCTGCCGGACGACGGCGACGATTGGGCCTTCCTGTCGGACTATTATGCGGCGCTCTGCGCCCGGCTCGAGGCCGGCCTGATGGTCGGCCGCCGGCGCGAGAGCAAATATGAGGACGGCTAGCGCCTCGGCGGGATCGGCCGCGCCTCGATCGTCGCGGTTCCGGCGTAATGCTTGTCGAGATGACGCTTGATGATTCGTAGGTTGCGGCTGTTGGAGCGGAAGAAGACGTCCGAAGCGTCGCCGACGATCGGAATGAGGCCGATCAGCCAGTCCAACCCGACGTTTCCGGCGAGCCGGGCCATCTTCCACTTCGGCATGCCGAGGTTCCTGGCTTCCCACAGGATATAGGCGCCCATCGCCGCGGCAGCGACGTCGCCGACCACCGGCACCAGCCCGATGACCGCGTCGAGGCCGACGGGGCGATTGAGGCCCGGAATGACGAAAATCCGTTCTAGCAATTTCTCCATCGCCTCGACCCGCTGCCGGACCGAGGCGGGGTCCGTTCCCACTCCCGGAACGGAAAAGTGCGCACGGCGAAACTCGGCCATCATGGCCCTCCGGGGTTCAGCTTCTGCTCGAGATCAACCAGCGTATGGCGGGCGTAGCGGTTCCCGGCGAAGCCTTGGATGCGCCCGGACACCAGCGACCAGCGGACCGGCGCGGCAAGCGGGATGAACAATTGCGAATCGTCGATCTGCGTTGCCGCCAGGCCGAGGAACGCGGCGCGCTGGGCCGGGATCAACGTATCGCGCGCGCTTTCGAGGAAGGCGTCGGCATCGGGGTCGCAAATCGGGACCACGCCGCAGCGGAACTGCCGCAGGAACCAGGCGGGGGAAGCCGACGGGGCGACGGCATCGACCAGCTTGAGGTCCGCCGACGCCGGATTGGCGGCGCGCTCGACGCCGAGGCCGATCGCGCTCCAATCGGCGGCGAGCCGTTCGAAGAGCAGGTCTCCGCCGCGGCCGGTCGGGATGAAGATTCGGACGACCGGCGCGTCGTCGCCGAACAGCCGGGCGGATTCGCCGGCCAGCGCCGGCCGCCGGTCGGCAAGCGGCGACGCTGTCCACGGCGGCACGGCCGGATCGGGAACGCCCTCGAGACCCGGCTCGAGGATCGTGACGCGCGGCGTCAGGCCGGGCACGCGCAGCGCGTCGATCAGCGCAGTGCGATCGATCGCCTGGCTGAGCAGGCGGCGGACTGCGACATCGCCGACGACGCCGTTGGAGCGGACCGGGACCAGCCCGAACAACCCCGACGCCGGGTCGAATTGGAGGCTGTTGCGCGGCAGCTTCGCCGTCCGCACCAGCGGGAGGTCGTTGAACGTTCCGCCAAGGACCAGGTCGACCGATCCGCGCTCGAAATCGCCGATCGCCTGGGCGACGTTGCGGCCGGCGAGCGTCAGGCGGTCGCGGCGAGTCGTCTCCTGATCGTCCGACACGACTTCGCGACTGAGGCGGAGCACTCCCGTTCGGTCTGGCTGGCCATCGATCCGGAAGGGCCCGGTGCCCATTGCATTGCGGATTACGGCAAGCTCGGGTTGGGCAAGCAGCGCGAGCAGGTTCGGCCGGGGCGCGCTGAGCCGGATTTCGATCACGCGGTCGGTCATCGCAACCACGTCATCGACCGCGCCGAGGGGGTCCTTTAAGGGATTCGCGTTGGACAGGATCGACCGCTTGAGGCTTCGCGCGACCTGCTGGGCCGTGACCTTGCGGCCGTTCGACCAGTACATGTCCCCAAGCCGGAAAATGTAGCTCAGGCTGTCATCGGTGACCGCCCACCGCTCGGCGATGCCGCCGACGATGTTGCCGTTCGCGTCGAACCGGACGAGCCCCTGCGCGACGTTCGCGAGCAGGACCGAGTCGGGCCCTGACAGCGAATCCTGCGCGGGATCAACGATCCTCGGGTCGCCGCCAATCACGACCACCCGGGGGGCGCCCTGATTGTCTTCGCGGCACGCGCCGGAACCCAGCGCGAACGCAACCAGAAGGGACAGTGCCAGAGCGCGCCCGATGGCCATTGACCGCCGTTTAACCGCAAGCCCCCATTCAGCAAGCGTCTGGATAAATCGCGCGCGCTGTTTTACTAGAGTAAGGCAGTCGAGCGAGTCCGCGGAAGATGAGGGTGGCCGAGAGGGACGGAATCTGGAGCCGCGGCGGAGCGCCCATCGAGGAATTGCCCGATCCGTTCGCGCCGATTGAGCCAGCGTTCGAGGATTTTCCGCCGGATCAACCGCCGGGACCCAAGCCGAAGCGGCGTCGCTGGCGGCTGTGGTTCTACGCGATTTCGGGCCTGTTCCTCGTCACCCTGGCCTGGCTGATCGTCACCGCGCCCTTGTCGCGCGCGCTCGAGCCGTTGGAAGACCCAGCATTGCTGCTGCTGAGCGACGACGGCCACGCGATCGCGCGGCGGGGCGCGCTCAAGGAAGCGCCGGTTGACGTCGATAAGCTCGATCCGCTGACGCCGGCCGCATTCATCGCGATCGAGGACCGCCGCTTCTATCGGCATTGGGGCATCGATCCGCGCGGGATCGGCCGGGCGATGATGGCCAACATGCGCGGCGGCGGCGTTCGCCAGGGCGGCAGCACGATCACGCAGCAGCTCGCCAAGACCAATTTCCTGTCCGGGGACCGGACGATCCGGCGCAAGGCGCAGGAGGTGATCATCGCTTTCTGGCTGGAAGGCTGGCTGACCAAGAAAGAGATCCTGTCGCGCTATCTCTCGAGCGTTTATTTCGGCGACGGCGTCTATGGGCTTCGCGCCGCCGCGCACCATTATTTCAACCGCGAGCCAGAGAATTTGACGCTCGCGCAATCGGCGATGCTCGCCGGACTGGTACAAGCGCCGTCGCGGCTCGCCCCCACCCGTAACCTCAAGGGCGCTCAGGATCGCGCCAAGCTCGTGCTGAAGGCGATGGCCGACACTGGCGTGATCACCCGGGCGCGGGCCCGGTCGGCGACGCCGGCGCGCCCGACCGGACGGCAATCGCGGCTTCCCGCCGGCACCTATTTCGCCGACTGGGTCGCGCCTGCGGCCTATCGGGCATTCGACGCGGATTTCGGCGAGGTCCGCGTGCGCACGACATTGGACTGGGACCTGCAGCGCCTCGCCGTGCGCGCGATCAACCGTGCGCCATTGGGCGACGCTCAGGCGGCGCTGGTGGCAATGCGCCCGGACGGCACCGTCGTCGCCATGATCGGCGGTCGAAATTACAAGGAATCGCCGTTCAACCGCGCGACCCAAGCGCGGCGCCAGCCCGGTTCGGCGTTCAAACTGTTCGTCTATCTCGCCGCGCTGCGCGCCGGCTGGACGCCCGACAGCATGATCGACGACAAGCCGATCACCATCGGCGGCTGGACACCCGTCAACAATGACGGCGTCTATCGCGGCAGGATCACGTTGCGCGAGGCCTTCGCCCGGTCGAGCAATGCGGCAACGGTGCGCCTCAGCGAGTCGGTCGGCCGCGGCAACGTCATCCGCGCGGCGCGCGACCTCGGAATCACCGCGCCGCTGCCCGACAAGCCGAGCCTTGCCCTCGGCAGCGGCGACGTCAGCCTCCTCGAGCTCACCGGGGCCTATGCCGCGGTGATGAACGGCCGCTACCCGGTCGTCCTTCGCGGTCTCCCCGACCAGCCGCAAGAGGAAGAGGGTATCGCCGCCTTCTTCCGCTCCGGCGGGTCGCTCGACCGCCGCCGCGATCAGGCGCCGATGCTGGATCTGCTTTATGCCGCCGCCAACGGCGGCACGGGCCGCCGCGCCGCGCTGCGCGTCCCGACCTTCGGCAAGACCGGTACGACGCAAGACAATCGCGATGCTTTGTTCATTGGCTTTGCCGGCGACCTCGTCGTCGGCGTGTGGGTGGGGCGCGACGACAACAAGAGCCTGGGCAAGGTCAGCGGCGGCACCGTGCCGGCGCAGATCTGGCGGAATTTCATGGCCAGCGCGATCAGCATCGACAAGCGGCGCGGACCGCCGCTCCCGCCCGAGTTCCGCATCCCCGAGCGGAGGACCGCGCCGGCGAAGAAGAGCCCGCTCCCGGCGGACTGGAGCGAGAGCACCAAAGAAATGCGCGAACTCGGCAACCTCATCGGCGAGCTGATCGAGGGGCTGTGACGGCCTGCCGGGGTGGCAAAGGTTAATATCCGCAAACCCGCGATTTTAAGCCTTTCTCAACCAGCCAAACCTAATTTCGGCAGCGACCTGGGCGGGAAGTGGTCTGCGCAGGTGGGGAAATGCTCCCTCGATTGAGCTCTTAAGGAGACCAGAGATGGCTACGTTTCTTAAGCTGCTGAAGAACGAGAAGGGCGCGACCGCCATCGAATATGGTCTGATCGCGGCCCTGATCGCCGTTGCCGCCATTGCCGCCATGCAGAGCATCGGCAACAAGCTCGGCACGACCTTCAACAACGTTTCGGCCGTCCTCTAAGACGACCCGAAGCAAAGGAAGCGGCGGCGCGGAAACGCGTCGCCGTTTTCTTTGTCCGGACGCCCCGTTTTCCGGGCAATTTGCAGTTTAATCGGAAGCGCTTAAGTTGCCCGACTTCGCAAACCGCGACTCGGGGGCAGATATGAAGACTTTGTTCGTTTGTGGCGGCGTGGCCGCTTTCGCGCTGGCGGCGGCTGGAACGGCGTCGGCGAAGCCGGGCGACAAGATCGCGGGCAGCTACATTTGCGTGTTCAAGGCCGGAGCGGTCGCCAAATCGAACGTTCGGGCCGAAGCCGGGCGAGCGGCGGGCAACGGAGTCAAACACGTCTATTCGAACAGCATCCGCGGCTTTTCCGCCAACGCGGCCTCGGCCGCGGCGCTCCAGAGCCGCAACCCGAACATCGCTTATTGCGAGCAGGACCAGGAGATGGGCATCGACCAGTCGGGGCCGTTCGATTTCCGGGTGGTGGGCAAGCCCGCGCCGTCGCAGCCGGCGCAGTCTGTGCCCTGGGGCGTCACCAGGGTCGGCGGCGGGGCCGGAACCGGCAGCCCGAGCGGAGTTGCGTTCGTCATTGATACCGGGATCGATCTCGACCATCCCGACCTGAACACGAACAGCTCGCTTCACCGCAATTTCGTCTCGCGGGAAACCTCGCCAGAGGATCTCAACGGCCACGGGACCCACGTTGCCGGAACGATCGCGGCCAAGAACAACAGCGTTGGCGTGGTCGGAGTCACTCCGGACGCAGTCGTCGTCGCCGTGCGCGTGCTCAACCGCAACGGGCGCGGGGCCAATTCCGACGTGATCGCCGGCGTCGACTATGTCGCGGACGTCGGCCAGAACGGCGATGTCGCGAACATGAGCCTCGGCGGGGGCGTTTCGCAGGCCCTCGATTCAGCGGTGATTGCCGCTGCCGCGACCGGCGTGAAGTTCACCTTGGCCGCGGGCAATGAGTCGGACGACGCGAACAATCATTCGCCCGCGCGCGCCAACGGGCCGAACGTCTATACCGTATCGTCCTTCGCCCAAGGCGCGAGTGCGACCGATACCGTCGACCCTTGGTCGAGCTTTTCCAACTTCGGCAATCCGCCCGTGGACTTCGGCGAGCCGGGCTCATCGATTCCGTCGACCTACAAGAACGGGGGCTATGCCACGGCTTCGGGGACGTCGATGGCGGCGCCACACCTGGCCGGCATCCTCCTGACGCGATCGACGCCGGCGTCTGGCGGAACGGTCGACGGCGATCCGGACGGTAATCCGGACACGATCGGGACGAAGTAAGACGACCCGCTCGCATTAACCACGCGCGGTGAGACGGCTTTAGCGATGCCGCCGCGATAAGCGGCGCATGACCAGCATGCGTCTCGCCGCTGCGGTGCTTGCGCTCGCGCTCGCGGGCCCCGCCGGTGCGGGCGAGCGCGCAGCAGGTGTCGGCGCGCCCCAAACCGGCGCACAATCGCTCGACCCGCGGCTTCCGGGCGCGACAGGCGAGCTCTCGCTGCGCCTTCTCGCCGCGCACAATCGCGAGCGCGCGCTCGTTGGCCATGCGCCGCTTCGCTGGGACCCGGACCTGGCCGCCGCCGCAGCGGCTTACGGACCCGTCCTCGCAAGCTTGGGCCGGCTGGTCCATTCGCCGCGCGAAATCCGGGCCGGTCAGAGCGAGAATCTGGCGCGCGCCTGGCACGGCACGCTCTTGCCGGAGCAGTTGGTCGACCTTTGGTCGCGCGAGAAGCATCTGCTCCAGCCGGGCAGATCAGGACCGGACTGCCCGCGGCCGTTCGGTTGCCTTCGCTTCCCGGCGGTCAGCAATACGGGCCGGTGGGAAGATGTCGGGCACTATACGCAGATGGTGTGGCCGACGACGACTCGTGTCGGCTGCGCGATCTTTGCCGCTGACTGGGATTATCTGATTTGTCGCTACTCGCCGAAGGGCAATGTGGACGGCAAGTTGGTGTTCGCGCCAGCCCCCGTCCAGGTCGCGCAGGCCGGCTCGCCCGCGGGCCGCTGACAGGACTTCAAGTACCGACTACCAGCGGCGTGAAATGCGCGGCGTGAACCGCGCCGCATCATCCGTAGCCGCCGGCGGCGATGCCTCGGGTTTGTCGTCCTTTTCCTTCATTTCGAGGAAGGTCTTCACGGTCTCGGCCGACACCGCGCGTCCGAACAGCCAGCCCTGCGCTTCGGAGCAGCCGAACCGCTTGAGCTCATTGCGGATCTGCTCGGATTCGACGCCTTCCGCGGTGATCGGGACGCTGAGCGTATGGCCGAGATTCGCAATGGTGTTGACGATGGCCGCCGTCTGCTCGCTCTTGACCATCGTCGAGATGAAGCTCTTGTCGATCTTGATCCGGTCGATCGGCAGGTTGTTGACCTGCGCCAGGCTGGCATAGCCGGTGCCGAAGTCGTCGAGCGAGATGCTCACGCCAACGTTTTTCAGGCTCTGGACGATGGTCAGCACCTGGTCGCGATCCTCGAGCAGCGAGCCTTCGGTGATTTCCACTTCCAGCCGATGTGCCGGGAAGCCGGTCTTGGCGAGGACCTGCATCACCTGTTCGGCGAGCGTCCGGTCGCGGAACTGAACCGGCGAGATATTGACCGCGATCTTGAGATGCTGCGGCCAGCCGCGCGCCTCGTTCAGCGCCTGCTCCATGACGGTCATCGTGATCGGCCCGATCAGGCTGGTGCGTTCGGCCGCTTCGATGAAGCCTTCCGCCTCGATGAACCCGCGGGTCGGGGAACGCCATCGGGCGAGCGCCTCGAAACCCACGAGCTCGCGTGACGCGAGGTCGATCAGCGGCTGGAAGAAAGGCACGAACTCGCCGGCCTTGATGCCCTTGCGAATGTCTTCCTCGAGCTTCAGGCGCTCGGAGAGTTCCACCTCGAGCTGTTCGTCGAACCATGCGAAGTCGTTTCGCCCTGCGTTCTTCGCCGCGTACAGGGCGACGTCGCTCTGTCGCAGCAAATGTTCCTCGCCTTTGGACTTTGCGAGCATCGACAGCCCGACCGAAGCCGTGATTTGGATCTGTGTCCCGCCCGTGTGGACCGGCTTGTTCACCTCCTCGAGAATTGCCTTGGCCGTGGTTTCGCCGACCGTCGCGGTCGCGCCCTCGAGCAGCATCGCGAATTCGTCGCCGCCGATCCGCGCGCAGCACGATGCCGCGGCACCGGTCCTCGTCAGCGCAGCGGCAACATGGCGAAGCACCTCGTCGCCGGCGAGGTGACCGTGCAAGTCGTTGACGCGTTTGAAATGGTCGAGATCGAGCAGGACGAGGACGCCTGACGCATTGGCCGCGAGCGCTTCCTCGAGCGCGCGCATCAGCTCTCGGCGGTTGGCAAGTCCCGTCGCCGGATCGGTGTTGGCATTGCGCTGCGCGGTCCGCTCGGCCTCTTCGTAGGCGTCGAGCGCGAGGCGCAGGTCCTTGGAACGGCGCCAGCCGAACAGGATGATTGCGACGTTGAGCAGGAATGCGACCTTGAGGCTGCTGGCCGCGTCCGGCAGCGGCGCGCCGCCGAGGGCAGAGGGCAGGATCCGGCTGCCGAGACCGACGAACAGGAAGAGCGCCGCAATCGTCGCGCAAGTCGTGATCAGATGGCTGCCCGCGAGAGTGACAGCCTTACTCTTTGCCCGCCGCACGCGATTGGTCCACTTTTCCAGCTTCACCACGGCGCGGATGTGCCAGAAAGAAGTGAATATTATCCTACGTTATGTTCGATCCGGCGGGTTCGCCGCTCTGCCCTTTGCGTCAACATTCCGCCGAAATTCGCCGCCGGCATGCGAAACTTTGCAATTTCCGCTGCTCGACAAGAGGCCGCCGATGCGGAACTGTTGATCGACCTTGGGGGAGTGGTGAGCGTGAAGCGCAACGCATGGATTGTTTTCGCCGGACTGTTCGGCGCGACGTGTGCGGCGGTCGCCTGGGCCTGCGCCGACGGCGGCTACGAGACCGTGTGGGATGCCCAATCCAGCGCGGCGATCCTCAGCCCCGCGAACGACACCCGCTCCAACCTCATCCTGCTGATGGCCGACCGTTACGGCACCAAGGTCGCCGATCCGGCGCAGATGAACGAAGCCATCGTCCCCTTTGATTTTCCCTACGGAGTGATGGTTGATCGCCTGTCTGCGCCGGTTGGCGAGTCCGACCCGGACGCCCGTTACCAGGCCTATCAGAAAGCCGAGGAAGAGCGCCGCGCGCAATATGGAGTCCCCCAGGGCAGCTATGATTATAGCGAGCTGTGCCACTCCAACCGGAGTGGCGCCGAGCAATTCACGGCAGCGCTGAACGCCGATCCCGCAGTTCCGGCAGCCGAGAAGCCCGCGTTGCGCGACGCGCGCGCTCTCCTTGCAAAAGCCTGCGACAAGGCGGGGGAGACGCGGCTTGCGCTCGGCGACGTGGCCAGCCCGGCCGGGCGCGCCTACGCGCGCTATGTCGAGGGCGCGCGCCTGTTCTACGCGGAAGATACGGTCTCCGCCCAAATGGAGTTCGAGGCGATTCGCCCGACCTCTTCTCCCTGGCTGACGGAAGCCGCGGCCTACATGCGCTTTCGCACGGCACTCGCCGATGCGGTAAGCCGGAGCGTCGACAAATGGGGAGAAATCGCAGACGCCGACAAACGTGACGGCGCCGCGATCGACCGGGCCGAAGCACTGCGAGTCCGATATCTGCAGGTCTATCCGAACGGTCTTTACGCCGACTCGGCGCGCGACCTCCGGCGACGGGTCATTTGGCTCCGCGGCGACCGGGCGGCGCTCGGGGCGATCTACTCCGCGGTCATTTCGCGAAAGCCCGACGGACGAGATCCCGATCTCGCCGTGATCCAGGAGATCGACAACAAGCTTCTTCCGCCCGGCGACGGCCCCGGCGTCACCGATCCGACTCTGCTCGCCGTCATCGACCTCATGCGCCTGCGCCCGAAGACCGAGGGATACGAGGTCGATTATGAGGGCCCCCGGCTGACCCGCGCCGAGCTCAATCAGCAGCGGCCTTATTTCCAATCCCAGCCCGACCTGTTCACTTACTTGCTCGCTGCCGAAGCCTTCTACCAGCGCAAGCAATGGCGCGAGGTGCTCGAATTGATCCCGGACGCGGCGCATCAAAAGCGCTTCAGCTACGTGCAGTTCAGCCGCCAAATGCTTCGCGGATTGGCGCTGAATGCGCTCGGCGACGGCAATGCCCGGGCCTTCTGGCTGAGCCTGCTTCCCGGCGCGGTCCAGCCCTATCAGCGCGAGGCAATCGAGCTCGCGATCTACGAGCATGACCGCAAGGCCGGGATGATCGGCCGGCTGCTCGAGACCGGAAGCCCGGTCCTTCATCCGCTGATCCGCCAGAAAGCGATCGAGGACGATGCCGGCCCCGGGCTGCTGCGCGAGCAGGCCACGAAGGGAGCAACCAGGCAGCAGCGCGAGGTCGCGCTCTACCAGCTGCTCGCCGCCGAACTTCATCACGGGCTGTACCGGGACTTTCTTGCCGACCAGCAGCTCGTCGGCGACCGTCCGCAGCCCAAGGACGGCGATGATTATCGTTACTGGGGGTGGAGCGTCGACACGTACGAGCCCGATTATCAGGCCGAGCTCTCGCCGCCGCCGCTTTACGTTTTCGCCGCCGGCGGATCGGACGATCTTCGCGCCTGTCCGGACATCCGCTCCACGGCGACCAGTCTCGCCGCCAACCCGGCCGGAATCCGCCCGCGGCTGTGCCTTGCGGAATTCATCCGTCGCAAGGGCTTCGACGACTGGAACCGCGAGTTTGACGAGGAACAGACGCGATGGGTGCCGCGTCCGCGCCCTGGCTTCTCGGGCAAACCAGTCGAGCGAATGGACATCTACCTGGCGGTGCTCGGCTCGCCCGCAGCCAGCGCCGACGACAAGGCCTTCGCGCTGAACCGGGCGATCCGTTGCTACCAGCCGTCGGGGACGAGCAGTTGCGGCGGCGAAGAGGTCGAAGTGGCCGTGCGTAAGGCGTGGTTCCGGCGTCTGAAGAACCAGTACGGCAAGACCGCCTGGGCCAGGGAGCTCAAATATTATTGGTAGCCGCGCGCTTGTCGCCCTGCTCGCCGCATTCAGCCTGGCGAGCTGTGGCGGCGGCGACCCGGACCGGGTCCGGGCCAAAGACTATGACAGCTTCTGGCTGTGGGCCGGAGTCCGTCCGCCCGAGATCCTCGACACCGCGCGGACGGTCTATGTGCTGGATGGCGAAATCCGTTCCGCGGACCGGCGCTTCGTTCCCCTGCGGGCGGCCGTGCCGCGGACCAACGGGCCCGAAATCTGGCTGACGGTCCGGACCGATACGATCGACTGGCCGGCGGGCGCGTTCGACGGCCTCGCGGGCCGCGCGGACCGGTGGGCGGCCGCCGGCAATCGCGTCGCCGGAATCCAGATCGACTTCGATGCCGGGACGAAGCGCCTCGGCGGCTATGCCGCCTTCCTCGAGCGGGTGCGGGCGAGCCTTCCGCCGCGCTATAAATTGTCCATCACCGGCCTGATGGACTGGAGCGCCAATGGCGACCCGGCGGTGCTGGCCAGGCTCCAGGGCGTGGTCGACGAGGTCGTCATCCAGACCTACCAGAGCCGCGACACCATCTGGGGCTATGAGCGCTATTTTGAGCGGATGAAGGGCTTCCCGATCCCGTTCAAGGTCGGGCTGGTCGAGCATGGCCGCTGGATCGAGCCGGCCGGGCTACGCGCCGAGCCCAAGTTTCGTGGTTACGTCGTCTTCCTCGTTAACGCGCCCGCTTAGGCGGCGCCGATCCGCTCGCCGGCGAGGCGGATCGCGGCGGCGACGGCCTCGTCGATGGTCAGCCCGCTGGTATCGAGCAGCAAGGCGTCATCGGCCTGCCGCAGGGGAGCCGCCTCCCGGCTGCTGTCGCGCTCGTCGCGTGCGCGGATGTCGAGCAGGATGTCCTCGTAATGGGCGGGCATGCCGCGTTCGAGCAGCTCGCGCATCCGGCGCTGCGCGCGCACTTCCGCGGTCGCGGTGACGAACAGTTTCACCTCGGCGTCCGGGGCGATCACCGTGCCGATGTCGCGGCCGTCGAGCACCGCGCCGCCGTCCTGGCGCGCGAACGCCTGCTGACGCTCGAGCAGCGCGGCGCGAACCGACGGATAGGCCGAGATCGCCGAGGCGATCTTCGACACCGGCTCGCTGCGCAGCTCGGGGTCGGAGCCGTCGAGGCTGATCCCGTCGCACGCGCGCAGCGCCTCGAACTCGTTGCCCGGGTCGCCGCCCCAGCGCCACAGGTTGAGCGCCACCGCGCGGTAAAGCAAGCCGGTGTCCATGTGCGGCAGGCCGTAATGCCGGGCGAGGGCGCGGGCGATCGTGCCCTTCCCGCTGGCGGCGGGGCCATCGACGGCGATGACGATTGCGCGGCGCGCGCCCTGGTCCATGCTCATAGCGGCCCGGGCGCTTTGACAGCGCCATATCCCTATGGCAAGGCGCGCGCCCGAACGCCGCCCGCCACCCGGAGCGGCTCGCCGAATTCGAGACTGGAGACGACCCGAAATGGTGAAGCCCGAATGGGGCACCAAGCGCACTTGCCCCAAGTGCTCGACCCGCTTTTACGACCTCGGCAACGAGGAGCCGGTCCACTGCATCAGCTGCGGGACCGAGTGGCTGCCCGAGCCGGTGCTGAAATCGAAGCAGCCGCTTGCGTTCGAGGCCGCGGCCCCGGCCCCCAAAGAACCGGCGGAGGACGAAGACCTCGCCGCCGAGGAGCTTGCGGTCGACGAGGATGAGGAGGTCAGCGCCGACGAGGAAGTCGATCTCGATACCGGCGACGAAGACCTTGGCGTCGAAACCGCGGGCGAGGACGACGAAAGCTAGACATCCGATAAAGCGCGCCTATTTTCCCGTTTCCCGCCGGGAGAACATCGCCTAAGGCGCGTCGGACGTGGGGCCGTAGCTCAGCTGGGAGAGCGTCGCAATGGCATTGCGAAGGTCAGGGGTTCGATCCCCCTCGGCTCCACCAAATCCTTGAATAGACGCAGTTCCTCGGCCCTACGCGCGGCAAGGATGTAGCGCGCCGGCGCAAAAAAAAGGGGCGGCCCGAACGAGCCGCCCCTTGGCTTTTGCGCTCGAACCGCCGCTTAGAAGCGGGTGCCGAGCGTTAGCGCGACCTGGTGGCGGTCGATGCCGAGCTCATAGTTCGAGTAGCGGTATTCCGCCCCGACATAGGCCTTGCCGCCGAGCGTGTACTGGCCGCCGGCGCCGACCCGGAAGCCGTCGAAGTTCGCGCCGCCGAAGCCCTCTTCCTTGAAGCGGGCATTGGTGTAGCCGCCCTTCAGATAGACATTGGCCTTGGGTGCGACAGCGAAGTTGACGCGGCCGCCCGCGTAAAGGTCGCGACCGGTCTTGACGTCGCTCTTTTCCGCGGTGGAGTCGGACGCCTCGAGATCGACGCCGAGCGAAACGGCGTTGCCGACCGCGACGTCGTAGCCGGCGCCAACGCCGAACAGCACGCCGCTCGAATGGAAGCCGTCGGTGCCCGGGCGGTCATAACCGACCAGCGCCTCGATGCGCGGCCCGGCCGGAGCGGCGGCGGCGTCCTGCGCCATGGCAGGCGAAGCGAAAGCGAGCGCGGCGGCGGACGCCGCGAGAATGGTCATGCGATTCACTTGGATTTCTTCCTTTTTTTTCAACTGTGCCGCGCCTGGAGAGGTCGGCACGGGTCGCTCATCTAGGAACGCAGTTGGTATTCGTCCAGTAATGTCGAGTCATTGACCGGGTTATTCCTAGCTGTGTTACTAGGGCGCCACAGTCGGCGGCGACGGGTCGCCTTGTGGGCTCACCTACGCGACGCGGGCGGGCGCAGCGCCTTGTTGCGGATGCAATGGTCGTATCCGACCCAGTCGACCCGCTGGCCTTTCCGGCCGGCGTTCCGGTTGCACAATTGGATCCGCCAGGCCGGCGGATTGCGCTTGCGGACATATTTGAGCGCGCGTTTCATCGCGTCGCTTTGACGGTCCATGCACCGCGCTTCCCACCGGCACACGAATCCGATGTTGAGGAAAGTCGGGTCGTAGAGCGGCGGAGGCGAGCTTGAACGCGCTCCGCCGGATGCCGGTACGGCAACCGCCAGTGCGAGCGCGGCCGCGGGGAGCATCCGTTTCATTACGCCTATGACACTGACAAATGCGGGATTCCGTCGCAAGGGCCCGACGCTTTGAGGGCGACGAGTGAGGCTTATGGGCAACTACCCGATCCAGACGCGACTTAGTGTGTTGACACGATAACACACCTCGTTTATCCTGTCGCGCAACAGTGGGAGAATTGGCCAGATGTACAGTCAGCACGAGCTCGACGAAGCCGTTGCCGCGGGCGTGATCAGCGCCGCCGCGGCCGACGCGCTGCGCGCGCACATCGAGCAACAGCGCTCGATCGCCATCCAGGACGAGGAGCAGTTCCGCCTCATCACCGGCTTCAACGACATTTTCGTGTCGGTCGCGGCGGCGATCCTGTTGTTCGCCGTTGGCTGGATCGGCCAGTCGATCGGCCAGAGCAGGGGACTTGCGATCGAGGGTGACGGGCCGTCGTTCCTCGCGCCGCTGTTCGTCGCGGCCACGTCCTGGGCCCTGGCGCTCTTCTTCACCGGGAAGCGGCGGATGGCGTTGCCTTCGATCCTCCTGCTGCTCGCGTTCGTCGGCGGGGTTTTCGCGACGGTCGGCTTCGCCTCCGTCCAGGCCATCGGTGAACCGCCGGCGGACCAGGAAGCGCTTTACGTCGGCATAGTCGCCTCCGCATCGGGCGCCATTGCGGCGCTCGCCGCCTGGCTGCACTGGCGTCGGTTCCGCGTTCCCATCACCGTCGCTACCGGTGCGGCGGCCGTGGCGGCCATTGCCGTTGGGCTGCTGATCGCGGCGCTCGGGGAAGGGGTCGAGCAGGCCGAGAACATCATCCTCGGCTTCGTCCTGATGCTCGGCATCGGAACCTTCCTGTTCGCCATGTGGTGGGATGGGTCGGACCGCGCTCGGGTCACCCGCCGGTCCGACGTCGCCTTCTGGCTGCACCTGCTCGCCGCGCCGATGATCGTGCACCCCGTCTTCACCTTGCTCGGCCTGAACGATGGCAATGCGACCATCGGCGAGGGTTTTGTCGTGATCCTGCTTTATGTCGCGCTCGGGCTGACCGCGCTCGCGATCGACCGACGGGCATTGCTCGTGTCGGCGCTGGCCTATGTGCTGTGGGCGCTCGCGGAGCTGTTCAAGCAGTTCGGTGCCGTCGAGCTCAACGTGGCGCTGACCGCGCTGGTGATCGGATCGGCCCTGCTGATGCTGTCGGCCTTCTGGCACCAGGCGCGGGCGACAATCGTGCGGCCGCTGCCCGAGGGGCTGCGCGCACGGCTTCCGATCGTCGACCGGCCGGCGCCTATCCAACAAGCCGCATGAGCCGACGCTCGAGCGGGGCCAGGACTCCGTTCAGGTCCGCGCCCCGCTTGAGCACCTGGCCATGTTCCGCGACGAGCGCGAACGCCCCTTGCTTCAGCCGAAGCGAGGGGCGTTTCTCGATTTGGACCTCGGGGCGTTCCGAATGCCGGCGGTAGGCCGCGAAGATGGCCACGTCCGGATCGATCCTGAGCGCGTAATCGCGCCAGTGTCCGGCGGCCACCATGCGGCCGTATAGGTCGAGAATCCGGGTCAATTCCCTGCGATCGAAGCTGGCAATTGGGCGCCGGTCCCAGGCACTCGGGAACGGCGCGATGACGCTCAAGCGCTTTTGGCTTTCGGCTGCGGCTGACGCGCCGCCTTGAGCACCTTGAGCTCGGCGCGGAGCTGCTCGATTTCACCCTCGAGCTCGTTGAGGCGAACGCGCATCGGGTCGCAATCCTCCCCGCACGGCGTCCCGTAGGGCATGAAGCCGGGGCTGTAGTGGACGGCCTCGACGGGAACCGGCTTGGCCGGGATCCCGACCACGGTCGAGCCGGGGGCGACATCCTTCGTGACGACCGAATTGGCTCCGATCTTGGCGCCTTCGCCGATCTCGATCGGGCCGAGCACCTGCGCGCCCGATCCGATGACCACGCCGGACCGGATCGTCGGATGGCGTTTGCCGCCGGTCCCGGTGGTGGGATTGGTTCCGCCCAGCGTGACGTGCTGGTAGATGGTCACGTCGTCGCCGATCTCGGCACTTTCGCCAATCACGCTGAAGCCGTGATCGAGGAAGAATCGCTCGCCGATCTTCGCGCCAGGATGGATGTCGATGCCGGTCAGGAAGCGCGCGAAGTGATTGACTAGGCGCGCGATGAAGAAGAGCTGTCCTTCCCAGAGCCAATGGGCGACGCGGTGCAGGCCGAGCGCCAGGACGCCCGGATAGAACAGCACGTCCCAGCGGGAACGCGCCGCCGGGTCGCGGGATTTGACGGAATCGAGATAGGCGATCAGCCCAGACTGCAAGCTCAAGACCTCTTGCCGTTGCTTGCGCGTAATCTAGGTGCGGAGCGCTGCAAATGCTAGGTTCGCGGTGAACGAGCCGCGACGCTATCGGCCGTCGCGCGTTCGAACAGGGAGAGCGGCATAGTCGAATCGATCCTGACCGATCCGTCGGCACTTGTCCCCTTCATCCTGATCGGCTTCGCCGCGCAGCTGGTGGATGGCGCGCTGGGCATGGCCTACGGCCAGATTTCGACCACGATCCTGATCAGCATCGGTGTTCCGCCGGCCGCCGCCTCGGCGGGAGTGCACACGGCCGAAACCTTCACGACAGCCGTCTCGGGGATCAGCCATGTTGCCCATCGCAACGTCGACTGGCGGCTGTTCTTCCGGATCGTCATCCCCGGTATTCTGGCGGGCATCCTGGGAGCCTATGTCCTGACCCAGATTCCGGCTGAGCAGGCGAAGCCGTTCGTGCTTGTCTATTTGACCGCGCTTGGCCTGTACCTCTTCTACCGCGGGATCATGCACCGGCATACCGAGCGGCGGCCACGGATCGTCGAGCCGCTGGGCTTCGTCGGCGGCTTTCTTGACGCTGCGGGCGGCGGAGGGTGGGGCGCAATCGTTACCTCCAATTTGCTCGTCCAGGGGAGCAACCCGCGAAAGACGATCGGAACCGTCAACACCGCCGAATTCTTTCTGACCGTCTCGATCTCGGGCACCTTCTTCGCGACCTTCACGCTCGCCGGGACGCTCGACGAACAGGCATTGCTTCTGAAGGCGATCGTCGGACTGCTGATCGGCGGGGTATGCGCCGCGCCGTTCGGGGCGTGGATCGCGAAAAGGGTGAAGCCGGACACGCTCCTGACCTTCGTCGGTGCGCTGGTCATGCTGGTCAGCGGGTACGGATTGTATCGCGCTCTAATCGGCTGATCGGCCTCTGGTCTTAATCGAACAAATTGATTACATCAAAGAAAATTATTTGTCTGAACGATTACAATGATCGTCCACCTTCCGACCATCAAGCAGCTGCAATATCTGGTGGCGCTGCGCGAGCACGGGCATTTCGGCCGCGCCGCCGAGGCCTGCTTCGTCACCCAATCGACCTTGTCGGCGGGACTGCGCGAGCTCGAAACATCGCTCGGCATCACCCTCGTCGAGCGGACGCGCCGCGTCGTCCGCTTCACCGCGCTCGGCGAGCGCATCGCCGACAAGGCGCTTCGCGTTCTGCGCGAGGCCGAGGAGCTCGCGGAAATGGCGCGGGCCGATGGCCAGCCGCTCCACGGCGAGCTCCGCATGGGTGTCATCCCGACCATCGCGCCGTTCCTGCTTCCGGCGATGCTGCCGCGGCTGCGCGAGCAGTGGCCGGCGCTCAAGCTCTATCTTCGCGAGGAAACCAGTCCCGCGGCCTGCGAGGCGCTGCAGCGAGGTCAGCTCGACTGCGTGCTGCTGGCGCTTCCCTATGCCTGCGGGGACGTCGAGGCAGCGACTTTGTTCGACGACCCGCTGTTCGTCGCCTTCCCGCGCGGCGAAGCGCCTGGCGGCGCGACGGTGGACGTCGATGCGATCGACGAGAACCGGCTGCTGCTTCTCGAGGACGGCCATTGCCTCAAGGACCACGCGCTCTCGGCGTGCAACCGGCCGGAGCTTCGCGCTCGCGCGGCGATGATGGGGACCTCGCTGCACACGCTCGTCCAAATGGTCGACAACGGCCTCGGCCTGACCTTCATCCCGTCGATGGCGATCGAGGCGGGCATTCTCGACGGGACTCGGGTTGACGCTCGGCGGCTGCGATCCGAGCTCGGCTACCGCCGAATTGCGTTGATCTGGCGCCGGTCGAGCCCGCGCGAACGTGAATTCCAGCTGCTCGCAACGGCGCTGCGGCGGATCATCGCCGAGCTCATCCCCGATTTCGCCGCCGAATCGCTCGAACCAGCCTGATCCACGGGCGGCTTCGCCGCGGCGCCCAAGGGGAGTGGGAGGGCGGGCGCCGCGGCGGCCGGTGCCGGCTACTGGGCCGGTTCGAGCTGTCGCTCGGACGCCACGTCCTGCGCGGTGTTCGCCGCGAGGTCGAAGCGGTCGGCGTTCATGACCTTGGTCCAGGCCTTAACGAAATCGCGGACGAATTTCTCTTCGTTGCCGCGTTCGGCATAGACTTCTGCGGTTGCACGGAGCTGGCTGTTCGACCCGAAAATGAGGTCCGTCCGGGTCGCTCGCCAGCGCTCCTGCCGGCCGCCGCGGTCGTAACCGATGAACTCCTCGTCGCCGCTTTCGTCGACCACCTCCCAGAAGGTGTCGTTGTCGAGCAGGTTGACGAAGAAGTCGTTGGTCAGCTGACCCTTGCGGTCGGTGAACACGCCGTGGGGCTGGTCCTGGTAGTTCGCGCCCAGCACGCGCAGTCCGCCGAGCAGGACGGTCATTTCCGGAGCCGACAGGCCGAGCAGCGAAGCGCGGTCGATCAGCAACTCCTCCGTCCGCACGCTGTGCTTGGACTTGAGGTAGTTGCGGAAGCCGTCGGCCGCCGGCTCGAGCCACGCGAAGCTCTCGACGTCGGTCCATTCCTGCGTCGCGTCGCCGCGGCCCCCGGTGAAGGGCACCTCGATGTCGAACCCGGCTTCGCGGGCAGCCTTCTCGACCGCCGCCGTGCCGGCAAGCACGATCGCGTCGGCCATCGACAGCGGGCCGCGCGACTCCTCGATCTTGGCTAGGACGCGGCCGAGCTCCTCGGGTTCGTTGACCGCCCAGTTGCGCTGCGGCTCGAGCCGGATGCGAGCGCCGTTGGCGCCGCCGCGATGGTCGGACTTGCGATAGGTCGAGGCCGACGCCCAGGCTGTCTTGACGAGCTGGCCGATGGTGAAGCCGGCGCCGAGGATCCTGTCCTTGAACGCGGCGACGTCGGCATCCGACGGCATGGTCCCGGCGGGCACCGGATCCTGCCAGATCAGGTCTTCCGGCGGGACTTCCGGGCCGAGGTAGCGGACCTTGGGGCCCATGTCGCGGTGGGTGAGCTTGAACCAGGCGCGGGCGAATGCGTCCTTGAACGCCTCATGGTCGTTGCGGAACTTCTCCGAGATGGCCCGGAACTCGGGGTCCATCTTCAGCGCCATGTCGGCGGTGGTCATCATCGTCGGCACGCGCTTGTTGGGATCGTGTGCGGCCGGCGCCATGTCCTCCGGCTTCTGGTTGATCGGCTGCCACTGCTTCGCGCCTGCGGGCGAGCGGACCAGCTCGTACTCATAGTCGAGGAGCAGCCGGAAAAAGTTCTCCGACCATTGGGTCGGGGTGTTTACCCAGGAACCTTCGATGCCGCTGGTAATGGTGTGCTCGCCGAACCCGCTTTCGTGCGCGCTCGCCCAGCCGAGGCCCTGAAGCGTGATGTCGGCCGCCTCCGGGGCGACGTCGACCAGGCTCGGGTCGCCGGCGCCGTGCGCCTTGCCGAACGTGTGGCCGCCGGCGGTGAGCGCGACGGTTTCCTCATGGCTCATCGCCATCCGTTCGAACGTGACCTTGATGTCCCTTGCGGACTGCAGCGGGTCGGGATTGCCGCCCGGACCTTCGGGATTGACGTAGATCAGGCCCATCTGGATCGCCGCCAGCGGATGCTCGAGCTCCATTTCCCGGTCTGGCTGGATGCGGGTTTCGGAGCCCTCGTTGACCCATTTCTCCTCCGCGCCCCAATAGACGTCCCGCTCAGGCTCATAGATGTCGCGGCGGCCGCCGCCGAAGCCGAAGATCGGCCCGCCCATCGATTCGATGGCGACGTTCCCGGCCAGGATGAACAGGTCGGCCCAGCTGATATGCTTGCCGTACTTCTTCTTGATCGGCCACAGCAGCCTGCGCGCTTTGTCGAGATTGCCGTTGTCCGGCCAGCTGTTGAGTGGAGCAAACCGCTGGTTGCCGCTATTGGCGCCGCCGCGTCCGTCGGCAGTGCGGTAGGTGCCCGCGGCGTGCCATGCCATGCGGATGAAGAACGGCCCGTAATGCCCGTAATCGGCCGGCCACCACGGCTGACTGTCGGTCATGAGCGCGGTCAGGTCGCGCTTCAGCCCTGGATAGTCGAGCGCGTTGAAGGCCTTTTCATAGTCGAAGTCGGGGCCCATCGGATCGGGCGAAACTCCCCCTTGGTGAAGAATATCCACCGGAAGCGCTTCCGGCCACCAGTCGCGGTTCGTGCGGCCGAGCAGTGCGCGAACGGTCGTTGGGCGGTCCACCGGGCAGCCCATCGAATCGCCGGTCTTTGCGTCCATGTCCTCGCCACTCCTTCCTTGATCACGACATGCCCTAGGCCTTGCCGTGAAGCGGTGGAAACGAGGAAAGTTCGTCAGTGAAAGTCGGAAAATCGATAAGTGCCGCGGGCCGATCTCAATCCATGTGGCGGAGACCGGTCCGGAGATAGTCGTAGCCGGTGATAAGCGTGAGCGCGGCTGCCAGCCAAAGGCTCGTGATTCCAACGAGATGGATCCAAGACTGACCGGGCAGGGCGCCGCCGAGGATCAGCGCTCCGAGCGATACGAGCTGGAAGGTCGTTTTCCATTTTGCAAGCCAGCTCACGGGCATCGAGACGCGGAGCTCGGCGAGGAATTCGCGAAGCCCGGAGACGATGATCTCACGCAGCATGATGATCAGCGCCGGGATGACGTTGAAGTCCTGGATGATCGGCGCGTCGCCGTCGGCCCTTCGGCTGGCCATCAGCATGATGATGACGGCAGCGACCATGATCTTGTCCGCGATCGGGTCGAGGAATTGTCCAAGCTTCGAGATCTGCCCCTGGGCGCGGGCCAGATAGCCATCGAAATAATCGGTGATTCCGACGGTGCAGTAGAGAACGAATGTGATCGCGTAATCGAGCGGGGCCGGGCGCCACAGAAGAAAGACGAGGATCGGCACCGCGAGAATGCGCGAGAGCGTCAACAGGTTGGGCAGCGACAGCATCGTTCCTGGACACGAGCCGTTATAGGGTTTGGCGTCGCCCGCAAAGCTGGCTATTCGTCCGCGACCCTTTCCATGACAGCCGGCGCGCTTCAGCCTTGATCCAGAACGTCACCCACCTGCTCCGCGCGCGGCGGTTCCTGCCCTTGTTTGTCACCCAATTCCTCGGGGCGTTTAACGATAACCTGTTCCGCACGTCGATGGTGTTGCTGGCGATTTACGGCATCTACCGCAACGAGGAGCAGGAGGCCGTCTTCAGCGGCGTGGCGAGCGCGGTCTTCATCCTTCCCTTCTTTCTGCTGTCGGCGCTTTCCGGCCAGCTGGCCGATGCCAATGATAAGGCCAAGATCATTCGGATCGTGAAGACCGCGGAAATCCTCATCATGATTGCCGGCGCCGCCGGGCTGCTGTTGCACAACGTGCCGCTGATGCTGGTCGCGCTCGGCGCGATGGGCATCCACTCGACCTTCTTCGGCCCAATCAAATATGCGATCCTTCCCCAGCACCTGGAGAAGGACGAGGTGCTCGGCGGGACCGGCCTTGTCGAAGCCGGCACCTATATCGCAATTCTCGGCGGGACGATTTTAGGTGGCCTGCTTGTCCTGCAGCGGCCCGATGGGAGCTATCACGCCGAACTGGCTGCCGCCGGGGTCCTGATAGTCTCGCTCATTGGCCGCGTCGCCGGCGGCTTTGTCCCTCCGGCTCCCCCGGCCGACGATCCGGAGATCCCCGGCTATCCCAAGCGCGGCATGGACTGGCACATCATCCGCGCCTCGATCACCCTGGTGCGCGGCACGATGCACATCCCGCGGCTGTTCCTCGCCATCATGGCGATCAGCTTCTTCTGGGCGATGGGCGCGGTGCTCGCCGCCCAGTTCACCCCCCTGGTCAAGAATGTCTTTCACGGCACGACCGGCGTCGCCACGCTATTCCTCGCCATCTTTTCGGTCGGGGTCGCCGTCGGCTCGGTCGCGATCAACCGGCTGCTGAGCGGCAAGGTTGCAGCCCGTTTCGCGCCCGCCGCGGCCCTGGCCATGGGCCTGTTCGTGCTCATCCTCTATCTTCTGTGCCGCAACTGGCCCGATTCCGCGGAGCTCGTGCCGGTCGGCGAATTCCTTTCGCACACGGCGGGCGTGCTGGTCGTCATCGACCTGTTCTTTGTCGCCGTCGCCGGCGGCATGTTCGTCGTCCCCCTCTACGCGTTCCTGACGACGACCGTGCCCAAGTCCGAGACCGCGCGGACGGTCGCCGCCAACAACATCGTCAATGCCGGGGCGATGGTCGCTGGCTATTTCCTGTACATCGGGCTGCTGGTACTCGGCGTCTCCGTAGCCGAGACACTGTTCCTGGTAGCAGTCGCGAGCATCGTCGCGGCCTGGCTCGGGTGGAAGCTGCACCTTGCCTGCGACTGACCGGCGCTATTTGATCTCGAGCACTACAGGGCCGGAAACCGGGTCGGTCACGTTACCGTCGCCGAGATCCTCAAGACAGTCGCGAAACGTGTCGAGCGTCGCGATCATGTTCGGCCGCGCCGCGGCCATGCTGCCCATGTCGTCCCACTCGCCGATAATGCAGTAGCTGCTCTCACCGGTCTTGATCATGTTGACGTGCCTTAGCCCGGGCCAGTCGCGATCGACGCTGCGGTGGGCATTAAGGAATTCGTCGTCGCGTCCCGGCTTCACCTTGAACCTGACGGCGTTGAATGCGGCCATGGACTCGCTCCCGCTGGTTGCACGGCCGTTATACGCTTCAGGCGATGAGCAGGGAAATGAACAGGAACCCCGCGGCAAAGGTCATCGCGAACAAGCGAATGTCCTCCGCCAGCGAATTGGCGCGCGATGGCGCGGCCTGGACGGACCGGAGGCGCTTCCCGAACCGTCTTGAGTTGAGCCCGATTGCTGGACGAACGCTGTACATGGTGAAAACCTTAACGAGCTTTTTACCATGTGCTCAACCTCGTTGATGGGCATGAGGCTCCATCCGTCCCGCATCGGGACGGGGGGGCAGCGGAGAGGAGGGCTTGTCAGCCGGCCGCGCTGCGCGGCGGCCGCTGCTCGTCCGAATGGCTGCGCAGCGAAAGCAGATCGCCCGCCTCTTCCGCGGTCATAGGCTTGCCGAAATACCAGCCCTGGCCGACCTGGCACCCGAGCATCACGACCGCGTCGTAGGCGGCCTCGTTTTCGATGCCCTCGACGCACACCGGGACGGAAAGCGCGCTGGCAAGCGTGGTCACCGCGCGGATGATCGCCATGCTTTCGCGGTTGCGATGAATGTTGGTGACGAAGCTGCGGTCGATCTTGATGACGTCGAACGGGAGCGAACGGAGGTGCGACAGCGAAGAAAATCCGGTCCCGAAGTCGTCGAGTGCGAGCCTTACGCCCTGGTTCTTGAGGCTGGTGACGATCGATCGGGCAAGGTCGATGTCGGCGAACAGCGAACTCTCGGTGACCTCGACAACCAGCCGCTCGGCCGGGAATGCCGTCTCCGTCAGCAACCGCACGATACGTTGCGCGAGCCAGCCGTCGGTGAACTGGGTCGGCGAGATGTTCACGGAGATCTTGATCGCCGGATCCCACTCCGCCGCCTGGCGCAACGCCTCACCGATCACCTGTTCCGACAGGCGTCCGATGACGCCGATCTCTTCGGCGACCGGGATGAAGACGTCGGGGCCGACGATTCCGGAGAGCGGATGGGTCCAGCGAGCGAGTACCTCGAAGCCGACGATTTCGCCCGTCGCTAGGTCGACCTGAGGTTCGAAATAAGGAACGAAATGACCGTGCTCCAGACCGAAGCGGATGCCCTGCTCGATCTCGCCTTGCGCAACCAGCGCGCGCTCCATGCCGGAGTCGAACCAGACCGGGCGTCCGACGCGGCCGCTCTTGGCATGATCCATGGCGATATCGGCACGGCGCAACAGGTTCGGGATCTGCGCTTCGCTCGCCGGCGTGGCGGCGATTCCGGCAAAGGCTCCGACCTGGATCATGCGCTCGTCGAGAAGAAACGGCCGCGTGATCGCCCGGAGCGCGGCTTCGGCGACGAGGTCGGCGCGCGGCAGATCGTTCGGCGCGAGCGTGAAAGCTACCGCGAATTCGTCGCCGCTGAGGCGCGCAATGACGGCGTCGGCGCCGAGCGCTTCCCCAAGCGAAGCTGCGATCTCCTTCAGCAGCCGGTCGCCGGTATCGTAGCCGTGCTGGTCGTTGACGGCCTTGAAGCGATGGATCTGGATCGAGACGATAACCAGCCGGTCGCCGCGAGAACCGGCGGCGGCGCAGAGCGCACCGGCGTGGTCGGCGAACCCCTTTCGATTATAGAGGCCGGTCGCGGCATCGGTGCTGGCAAGGACCGCCGCACGCCGCTCGCCGTCAGCTCGAAGCTCGGCTTCGTGCTGAAGATCGACGTATCGGCGCCACCCGAACAGGATCAGCGCGACGTTGAGGGTCAGCGCCGTGCTCGCAATCCGAACGTTGTTGCTGAACTCCGGCCCGGCGATGCGCAAATTGCCGAAAAAGGTGCTGCCGTTCCAGACCAGGAGCATGACCGCGGCGATTAGGATGGCGAGAACGACGGCTTCGCGGCGCGCGTTGAGGAGCCGCGACCGCGGCTTCGCATCCTGGTTCGCCTGTTCCACGCCGCCAAACACGAAACAAGGGTTAACCCGCGAACAATTAATAAATTCTCCTACCGAAATGGAGAGAATTTGGGTGTTTCGGCGCGTCCGTACCCGGCTCGGTCGTTGCGATCGAACTCGCCCGGCGTGCCGCGGCCGGATCAGTCCGACGCTGCGATGGTGCGGACGGCGGGACTCGAACCCGCACGCCCTAGCGGGCAGAAGATTTTAAGTCTCCAGCGTCTACCGGTTCCGCCACGTCCGCATTTCTTGCGGAACGATCATAATCCGCCGGCGGCATCCTGCAGATTGAGCCGCTCGCGCATTTCCTTGCCAGGCTTGAAGTAAGGCACGCGCTTGGCGTTGACCGAGACCGCCTCGCCGGTGCGCGGGTTGCGCCCGACGCGAGCGTCGCGTTGCCGGGTCGAAAAGGCGCCGAAGCCGCGAAGCTCGACCCGCCCGCCCTTGGCGAGCTGATCGGTGATGGAGTCGAAGATCGCGCCGACCACGCTTTCGACCTCGCGCTGGGTGAGGTCAGGGAAATCGCCGCACAGCTTTTGGACCAGTTCCGAACGAATCATAGCATCCCCGCTAAAGGAGTGCCGGCCCTCAATCTCCCCCGAACCGGAGGGCCGGTTCGGACTTACGCTGTCAGGAAAGTCGCGGCGGTGCAAGCCCGATTCGGAGCGGCGCCCGATGCCGGGCGCCGCGCTAAGCCTTACTTCTTCTTGGATTTCTTCTCCGCTTTGGCCGGCTTCTCGGCGTCGTCGGCCTTCTCGGCCTTGTCGGCCTTCTCGGGCTTTTCAGCCTTTTCGGGCTTCGCCGATTTCGCGGTTTGAGCCTCCTTGAGCGCGGCGCCGAGGATGTCGCCGAGCGACGCGCCGGAATCGGACGAGCCATATTGCGCGACCGCCTGCTTCTCCTCGGCGATCTGAAGCGCCTTGACCGAGAAATTGGGCTTCTTCGAGCGGTCGAAACCGCTGACGATGGCGTCGAACTTCTGCCCCACCTGGAAGCGCTCGGGCCGCTGCTCGTCGCGGTCGCGGCCGAGATCGCCGCGTTTGATGAAGCCGGTCGTGCCGTCGTCGCCAACCTGGACGTCGAGTCCGGCGTCCTGGACCGCGCGGACCGTGACGGTCACGGTTTCGCCCTTCTTGACGCCGCCGACCGCGGCCGCCGCGCCGGTTCCGGCGCCGCCGCCTTCGAGCTGCTTCATGCCGAGCGAGATGCGCTCTTTCTCCACGTCGACGTCGAGCACCTGCGCCTTGACCATTTCACCCTTGCGGTGAAGCTGAAGCGCTTCCTCGCCCGAGACGCCCCAGGCGATGTCCGACATGTGAACCATCCCGTCGACGTCGCCCTCGAGGCCGACGAACAGCCCGAACTCGGTCGCGTTCTTGACTTCGCCCTCGACGACCGAGCCGACCGGATGCTTCTCGGCGAACGCGGTCCACGGATTTTCCTGCGCCTGCTTGAGGCCCAGCGAAATGCGCCGCTTCTCCTCGTCGACCTCGAGCACCTTCACGTCGACCTCTTGCGACGTGGAGACGATCTTGCCCGGATGGACGTTCTTCTTGGTCCAACTCATCTCGGAAACGTGGACCAGTCCCTCGATCCCCGGCTCGAGCTCGACGAACGCGCCATATTCGGTAATGTTGGTCACGCGGCCGCGGAATATGCCGCCGATCGGATATTTGGCCGATGCGCCCTCCCAAGGATCGCTCTCGAGCTGCTTCATCCCGAGGCTGATGCGCTGCGTCTCGCGGTTGATGCGAATGATCTGCACCTTCACCGTGTCGCCGATGTTGAGCACCTCGGAGGGGTGGTTGACGCGCTTGTAGGAAATGTCGGTGACGTGAAGCAGGCCGTCGATGCCGCCCAGGTCGACGAACGCGCCATAGTCGGTGATGTTCTTGACTACGCCTTCGATGACCTGGCCTTCGGTCAGGGACTGGATCAGGCCGCTGCGCTGCTCGGCGCGGGTTTCCTCGAGGATCGCGCGGCGGGAGACCACGATGTTGCCGCGGCGGCGGTCCATCTTGAGGATCTGGAACGGCTGCGGCAGGTCCATCAGCGGCTGGACGTCGCGGACCGGACGGATGTCGACCTGCGACCCGGGCAGGAACGCAACAGCCCCGCCGAGGTCGACGGTGAAGCCACCCTTGACGCGCCCGAAGATCACGCCTTCGACGCGGTTGCCGGCCTCGAATTCCTTCTCCAGCTTGTCCCACGCGGCTTCGCGGCGCGCGCGGTCGCGCGACAACATCGCTTCGCCGGCCGAATTCTCGACGCGGTCTACATAGACCTCGACCTCGTCGCCGACGGCGATCTCGGCCTTCTGCCCCGGCGCCGCGAATTCGCGCAGCGGGACCCGGCCTTCCGACTTCAACCCGACGTCGATGACGGCCATGTCGTTTTCGATGGCGGTCACGGTGCCCTTCACCACCTTGCCTTCGAAGGCTTCGTTCTCGCCGCCGAGGCTCTTGTTGAGGAGCTCCGCGAAATCGTCGCGGGTCGGAAATGTCGTGGTCGCCATGTGCGTCTGGGTCTTTCTTCTTTCAAATCGGCCTGCCGCGCCGCGCCACCATGGCGGGCTCCAACATGCGGACCTGGTCAAATGTACTGCCGCCCGGGCTCATCCCGAGGCAGCATCCGTCACAGTCCGCATGGCAAAGAGCGCGTCCCGGTTCGGGGCCTTCACGGCGCTGAACCGTACGCGCTCGCCAAAGGACGGGCTGCCGCGGATGCTGCATGGAGCCTCCGCCGGACGGGGCGCGACTTAGCTTACAGAGAAGATAAGGGCAAGGCGCATTGCCGTTCCCCGGACGACTGATAAGGTCGTTGGAAAACATGGGGGACAGAGATGCGCAGGTTGCTGATCGCTTTGGCGTTGTTCGTCGCTTGGCAGCCGGGCCCGGCCTCGGCCCAAACGCTCCCGGACCAGCCGAAGATCGTCGTGGACGGCTATGGCGAAGTGCGGACCATGCCGGACGTGGCGACAATCGCCTACACGCTGCGCGGCGAGGGCGCGACCAGCGATGAGGCAGTGCGCGCCATGGTCGCCATGGGTAACAAAATCCAGGCGATGCTGCGAACGGTCGAACCGGAGATCCAGCCGAAGACCGATGATGTCCGGGTGGCCCCGGTCAAAGGCAGCGGCTGCCGCGATCGCGACTATGATTCCAACGATCAGCTGTCGAAAGGCGCTTGCGCCGTCGTCGGCCATATTGCGACGCAATCCGTCACTGTGCGTACCACGGGCATCGCGGACGCCGGAACCATGGTTGGCCTCGCCGGCCGGGGCGGCGCCTACGATGCCCGCATCCAGGGCTTTGCGCTGAGCGATCCGCGGCCCGCCAAGCAGCAGGCGATCGCCGCGGCATTGGCCGATGCGCAGTCGAAGGCTGCTGCCCTCGCAGCCGGCAGCCGTGTCGGTCTCGGGCCAATTTTGACGATTGCGATGGGCGACCGGCCCGTAACCGTGCTTTCTTCGCAGGACATCCGGCTGCGCGGGACGACGCGCAGCGAAGATCTGGTAAACTCACTCCCGCAGGCATTCGCCAAGCCGGTGGTCGTAAGCGTGACCCCGGAGCCGATTACGACCAGCGCCAGCGTCGGAGTAACCTACGCCATCGCGCGATAGGGGTTGGAGTAGGAAATTTCCTATTGCAAGTAGGGAACAGATAGGGAACATGGCTCCTGCACTTTGCTTGGAGTCGCCGGTATGCTTGTTCTCGATCCGCCTCTCATCCTTGCCATTTCCACCCTGATCGGCAGTCTTGCCACGCTGGTTTGGGCCTTGCGTCGTAAACCGTGATGCGACCCCTGGGATACGGCACGGCTGCCGGGAGTTACGCGTCCACATAAAGGAGAGCGACATGGCCAAAAAGGCAGTGGCAACGAAGCGCGGGAATGGGGCGAAGGCGAAAGCTGCCGGTAGTCGTTCAAAATCGAGGCAGTCTGGCGGATCCAGGCGCACGAAGAGCCAGCCGAACGCGGGAGACGCGTTTATCGCACTGCTGCAAAGCCCGCTGGTTGCCGATCTTGTCGCGGTCGCGGCGACCGCGGCCCTCGCTGCGCTCGCCGAGGAAGGCTTCGGACGCTCCTCCTCGTCCGACGGCGGCAAGCGCGCGGGCAAAGCGGTGAAGCGGGCCGGAAAAGCCGCGGCGGAGGCGGTCGGGCGGAGGCTTGCGAGCGAACTTGACGAGATCCGCAAAGCTGCGAAATCGGCTAAGGCCGGCGCAAAATAGTCAATTGAGCGCGACCGACGACGCGCGTCGCATCGATCATTAGGCCGTGAGGGTCGACTGCCTCGCCGCGCGACGTCTCGACCGCCATCCATCCGCCCGTCGCGAGCCAGCCGGCGTCAACGACGGCTGCGACGACGGCCGACCCGGCGCCGGGCCCGTATGGCGGGTCGGCGAAGATCAGGTCGAACGGGTCGGAGCGGGGCAAAGCGAGCGCGGATCGGCCGAAAATATGGATCCGGTTCGCCGCGTGGAGCTTTTCGGCATTGCGGCGGACCGCCGCCGCCGCCGCCGCACTGCTTTCGATAAAGGTCACCGAAGCCGCTCCGCGCGACAGCGCTTCGAAGCCGAGCGCGCCGCTACCGGCGAACAGGTCGGCCACCCGCAGGTCGTCGAAGGTGCCGAGACGGCTTGCGAGCATCGAGAAAAGCGTCTCGCGCACGCGATCGGCGGTCGGCCGCGTATCGGCTCCCGGCGGGGCCTCGATCGCCCGGCCGCGCCATTCGCCGGCGATGATCCTCATTTCAGGCTCGTGCGGAAGGCGGCGAGCTCGCTCGCCTCGACCTCCTCGACCCCGCCGGCTTCCAGGCCGGCAAGGGTGAACGGCCCGTAGGCGGTGCGGATCAGGCGCGACACCTGCAAACCAAGGTGCGCGAGCACCCGCCGCACTTCCCGGTTCTTCCCTTCGGTCAGGCTGAGCTCGATCCAGCAATTGCGACCGGTGCGCCGCTCCAAGTTGGCGTTGATCGAACCGTAGCGCACGCCGTCGATCGTCACCCCTTCGGCCAAGCCTTCGAGCTGCGCCTGGGTCACGCTGCCGAAGGCGCGCGCGCGATAGGTCCGCACTACGCCGGTTCGCGGCAGCTCCAACTGGCGCTTCAACTCCCCGTCGTTGGAGAGGAGGAGCAAGCCTTCGGTCATGAAGTCCAGCCGGCCGACCGGCATCAACCGCGGCAGGCCCTTGGGCATGCGGTCGTAGATGGTGGCGCGGCCTTTGGGGTCATGCGCGGCCGTGAGCGTCGCCGGCGGCTTGTAGAAACGGTAGAGGCGGCTCGCCTTGGCGGGTCGAACCGGCCGGCCGTCGACCGTCAGTCCTTCGACGTCGGTAAGCAGGGTCGCCGGGGTGATGACTTTCTCGCCGTTGAGCGCGATGCGGCCTTCGCCGATCATCCGCTCGATTTCGCGACGCGAAGCGATGCCGGCCCGCGCGAGCAATTTCGCAATTCGCTGCGGCTGGCTCTCGCCTTGGTGTGGCGGCGCGGATACAATGCGCCGCGGCTTGCCGGACCGCGGCACTCGTGCTGGCTTCGTTCGTTGCGGGGGCAAAGTCATCGGAGTGTGGATTGCTGTTCGGTAAGCGCAATCAGTTGGTCAAGCGGATCCTCATTGTCGAGGACGAGCCCCTGACCGCATTCGACAATGAGAATATGCTCGGCGATGCGGGGTACGATATTGTCGCGACGGTCGACGATTTCGACGAAGCGCTCGGCATCCTCGAACGCGAGGAGGTGCATCTCGTGCTGAGCGACGTGCGCCTGCGGAGCCAGCGCACTGGGGTCGACCTCGCCCGCCATGCCAGGGGGCGGGGCGTTCCGACCCTGTTCGCGACCGGGCACGTCTATCCGCGCGCCGGGAGCATCGCGGTCGGTTGCCTGACCAAGCCCTATACCGAGCGCCAGCTGCTCAAGGCGATTGAATGCGTCGACCGCCATCTTCAGGGCGAGAAGGTCAAGGCTCCCAAAGGCCTTGAACTGTTCACTGCCGTCGACGAAACGGAGTGAGCCGCCACTAGCCACGGGCTCATCGGCTGCTAGGATCGCGATCCGGCGAGACGGGCGGAGGATCTATGGCAACTGCGGCGATCGGTGAGCATCCCAAGGGCCTGCGATTGCTCGGGACGGCGCTGAAGAGCCGCAAGACCGCAATCATGCTGGTGTTCGGGTTCGCCGCAGGACTGCCCTACACCTTGCTGATCGGCACGCTCAACGCGTGGCTCGGCGAGTGGGAGATCGACCTCGCGACGATCGGCGTCCTGTCGTGGATCGGCCTCGCTTATGCGTTCAAGTTCCTGTGGTCACCGCTGGTTGACCGGGTACGCCTTCCAGTTCTTGAGAGGCTCGGGAGGCGCCGCAGCTGGTTGCTGCTTTGCCAGGTGCTGCTGACCTTCACTTTCTTCGGCCTCGCCATGTCCGATCCCCGGCTGGCGCTGGGCTGGTTTGCGCTCGTCGCCGTGATCGGGGCATTTTCCTCGGCCACGCAGGATGTCGTCATCGACGCTTGGCGCATTGACGTCGCCGATGAGAAGGCGCCCGTGGAGATCCTCTCGACCATCTATCAGTTCGGCTACCGCATAGCGGCGCTGATCGGCGGCGCGCTCGCATTGGTGCTGTCGGAGCGGATGTCCTGGCCCACCGTCTACGCGGTCATGGGCGCATTCATGGCCCTCACCATCCTGGCCACGTTGCTGGCGCCTGACACGCCGCGCGAGGCGGTCGAGCGGGAGCGCAGCGCCCTGCGGCGCGCCGGCGCGATCGAGCCGAGGCTGCGTGCGATCGGCCTGGCCATTGTCGGACTCGGCTGGGCCTGGGCCATTTGGACCGTTGCCACATTCATGATCCGTGTCGTCACCACGGCCCCCGGGGCGGAATCGCCCAACGTCGGGGAGTTCACTCGGTCGATGGGGCCGCTGATCGTAGCCGCGACCGTGCTGGTGCCGGCGGTCGTCGCCGCCATTTTCAATTGGCTCAGCGACCGGCGCGGCTACGTGCTGACCGCTGACGATCCAAGCCCGGCTGCGGGCGGGCGCGCCGCCGACCATGCCTATTCGGCGCTGATCCTGCCGCTCGGCGAGTTGGTTCGGCGAATCGGATGGGGTGCAATCATCGTGCTCGGGCTGATCCTCAGCTATCGGATCACCGATCTCATCTGGGGCTCGTACGCATTTCCCTTCTACCTCCAGGAGCTCAAGTACACCGGCGACGAAGTCGCGTTCGCGTCGAAGATTTTCGGCGTGTTCATGACGATGGCGGGGATCGCCATCGGGGGTGTGCTCTTCGCCGTGATCGGACGAATGCCAACCTTGCTGGTCGGGGCCATCGTCGCGGCGGCCAGCAACCTGCTCTACGCCGACCTCGCCGCTGGCGCTCCGTACATCGACGCCTTCGCCCGCACCTTCGGTCTCGACGCCTTCGGGCATGACCTGCGGATGGTCCGCCTGCTGATCGCCATCTCCGGTGAGAACATGGCCGGGGGTCTCGCCGGTGCAGCTTTCGTCGCCTATCTGTCGTCGATTACCTCGCGGGAGTTCAGCGCGGTTCAATATGCGCTGCTCTCCTCGCTGACCTTCCTTGTCGGGTCCCTCGGCCGAGCCGCGATCGGCGAACGGATCGAACAGATCGGCTATGCACCGGTGTTCCTGCTCACCGCCGCGATTGGCATCATCGCGGTGGTCTTCGTCATTCTCGAATGGATCCGCACGGCGTGGGTGGAGCGGCGCTCTGCACGCGGGGCGCGGCCGGACACGCCTTAGTCCGGAAGCTGACCGTTCGCCGCCAGCACCTGTCCGGCAAGGTACAGGGACCCGAAGATCAGCACGCGGGCCGGCCGGCGGATCGCAGAGAGCGCGTCCGCGACCGCCTCGAACGCCTCGGCGCGAAAGCCGAGCGAGCGCGCCAACTGCGCCAGTTCCTTGGGGTCGCGATGCTCATGCCCGGCAATGGGCACGGTCAGCACCTCGGCGGCAAGCCCCCGGAACGGTGCCAGCACGCCGCGGGCGTTCTTGGAGCCGAGGCTCGCGAACAGCAGCACCAGCGGGAGATCATCGGCGAAGCGCAATTGCACGAACTCGGCGATCGCGCGCGCGGCCGAGGGATTGTGCCCGCCGTCGAGCCACAGCTCGCTCCCCGTCGGCAGCAGCCGCGCGAGCGGCCCCTCAAACAAGCGCTGCATTCGCCCCGGCCAGTCGATCCGGGCCACGGCGGCGGCTAGTGCCGCGTCCGGCACATCCAGCGCCGACTGGTGCCGCAGCATGGCGACCGCGAGCGCCGCGTTCATCGCCTGATGCCTGCCGGGCAGGCGCGGGAGCGGAAGGTCCAGCGACCCGCCGCGGTCGCGATAGCGGATGCGGCCGCCGCGCACCGCCGCGTCCCACCCGCTGCCGCGCGGCAGCCACACGGCGCCGGCGTCCAGCGCGGCCGTGCGGATGCGGCTGCCGACCTGCGGCGGATAGAGCTGGGTGAGGAGGGGCACGCCGGGCTTGGCGATGCCTGCTTTCTCCGCGGCGATGTCGGCGATGGTGCGCCCGAGGAACTGCTGATGGTCGAGCGCGAGGCTGGCGATGCCGGTCGCCGCGGGGCGCTCGACGACGTTGGTCGCATCGAGCCGGCCGCCGAGGCCGACCTCGAGGATGCAGGCGTCGGCGGGTGTTCGCGCGAAGGCGAGCAGGGCGGCCGCGGTCGCGACCTCGAAGAAGCTCGGTTCGATCCCGCCGCTCGAATCGAGGACTTCGGCAAGGAGCGCGGCGAGCGGCTCGTCCTCGATCAGCCTCCCGGCGGTCCGGATCCGCTCGTTGAAGCGAACCAGGTGCGGACTGGTGAAGGCGTGGACGCGACAATCCGCGGCTTCCAGCGCGGCGCGAAGGAAGGCGCAGGTCGAGCCCTTGCCGTTGGTCCCGGCGACATGGAACACCGGTGGCAGCCGGTCCTGCGGCCGCCCCAGCCGGTCGAGCAGCGCGGCAATGCGCTCCAGCCCCAGCCGGTCGCCGGCCGGCGAAAGCATCGACAGCCGGTCGAGCTGGGCCTGGACGGCGGGGTGGGTGGAGGTGGCGAAGTCAGCCATTCGCTCCTCCCTGGCCGAAGGCTGGGGAGGGGGACCGCTCGACGAAGTCGAGTGGTGGAGGGGGTTGGCCCCAACCCCTCCACCATGCAGTCTCCGCCGCATGGTCCCCGTCCCCATCGCTGCGCGATAGGAAGGAGTTGAAGGTCACGCGGCCTGCTTCGCCTCGGGGCACAGATAGGAGATCAGCAGTGCCAGCTTCTCCTTCAGCTCGGACCGCGGCACGACCATGTCGATCATGCCGTGCTCGAGCAGATATTCGGCGCGCTGGAATCCTTCGGGCAGCTTCTCGCGGATGGTCTGTTCGATCACCCGCTGGCCGGCGAAGCCGATCAACGCGCCGGGCTCGGCCAGCTGCACGTCGCCGAGCATCGCGTAGGATGCGGTGACGCCGCCCGTCGTCGGATCGGTGAGGACGACGATGTACGGCAGGCCGGCCTCGCGTAGCTCGGCCAGCGCCACGGTGGTCCGCGGCAGTTGCATCAGCGACAGCACGGCTTCCTGCATCCGCGCCCCGCCCGACGCGGTGAAGATGATGTAGGGGCACCGATCGGCAATGGCGGCCCGCGCGCCGGCGAGGAAGGCGGCGCCGACGCCGATCCCCATCGATCCCGCCATGAACGCGAAATCCTGCACGCCGACGACCGCCTTCTGGCCGTCGATCCGGCCGCGCGCGTTGATCAGCGCGTCGCGTTCCGCGGTCGCCGATCGCGCCGCCTTCAGCCGGTCGGTGTAGCGCTTGCTGTCCTTGAACCGCAGCGGGTCCTCGCGGACTTCGGGCGAGGAGAGGATCTCGTATTTAGCGGCGTCGAACAATTGTTCGAAGCGGGCCTTGGGCCCGATCCGGTCGTGGAAGTCGCAGCGCGGGCAGACGCGGTAATTTTCCTCCCATTCCTTGAGGAACACCATGGTCCCGCACTTCGAACATTTGTGCCAAAGGTTCTCGGCGGTCTGGCGCTTGGGAAGGAACGGAATTCCGCTGCGGACTCGGCTCAGCCAGCTCATGGAACAACCTCGCTCGTCAGGGTCGCATTGATGTCGCGGATCGCCGCCGCAGGGTCGGGGGCCGCGGTGATTGGCCGGCCGATGACCAGGATCGAGGCGCCGTCGTCTATCGCCCGGCGCGGCGTCACGACGCGCTTCTGATCGGCCGCCTCGGCATCCGCGGGCCGCACGCCCGGCACAACGAAAAAGCCGTCCGGCCAGTCCGCTCGCGCCGCGGCGACTTCGCCGCCCGAGCAGACGATGCCGTCGACGCCGGATTGGCGGGCCAGCGCGGCAAGCCGCCGCACCTGGTCGGCCGGCGAGCCGATCATCCCGGCAGCCGCGAGGTCCTCCTGGTCGAGGCTGGTGAGGACGGTGACCGCGACCACCTTCGTTTCGCCCGGGGCGGCGGCCTTCGCCGCCTCGAGCATTACCCGCCCGCCCGCCGCGTGGACGGTCAGCACCGCGGGGCGCAGCGGCGCGAGCGCGCGCACCGCCTTTTCGACGGTGTTCGGAATGTCGTGGAGCTTGAGGTCGAGGAACAGCGGCAGGCCAAGCTGGCCGATTTGCCGCACGCCCTCGGGCCCATGCGCGCTGAAGAATTCGAGCCCGAGCTTCAGCCCGCCGGCATGATCGCGGACGGCCTGCGCAATATTCCTCGCCCGATCCCCATCCGGCGTGTCGAGCGCCACGAAAACGGGTTTCATGTGGCCGGCAGCTCCTCTTCCGCCGGAGCGGGGGTCGCCGGCTCATGCGGGAGGTTCTGCCGTTCGAGCGCCTCGACCCTGCGGCGGAACGTCCAGATCCGCGCGCGCATGATCAGCCAGGTCGGAAGCCAGCCGATCAGGAAGGCGATGGCGAGCAGGACCGGAAGCTTGATGTCGGCCTGGAGGTCGGCCCACAGGCTGACCGTCACCGGCGCCCAGTTGCGCGTGGCGAACAGGACGACGAGCACCGCCACGAGCACCCAGAAAACGGTCTTGAGGAATTGCATCGCTTGTCGCTCTCTCGGGCGCCGCTCTTAAGCGAGCGGAACTGTTAAGACCAGAAGCCCGTTCGTCGCACGGCTGAATCGCTCTGTCGCAAGCCTGTTCGATGCCCGTTGAGGGCCGCGAATCCGTGCGTCAAACCCCGGAGCGGGCGGGGAGAGGAAGCTTTTGGAACGTTCGGTCAAGATCGGGATGGGCGTCGTCGCGCTGTTGATGGGCGCGTCCTTGCTTGCGATGCGCCCGCACGCCGCGCCGCGCGAGGCGGCGCCCGCCGCGACCCATTTGAAGCTCGCCAGCCTGTCGACCGAAGCGCGCCGGGACGTCGACTATGCTTTGCTCGACCAGCGCCTTCGCCTGCTCATGGCGAAGCCGGCAATGGTCGGCATGGCCGTCGGGATCGTCGAGAACGGCCGCATCACCTTCCTGCGCGGCTACGGCGAGACCCTCGCCGGGTCCGGCGACCCCGTGAGTCCGGAAACCGTGTTCCGCTGGGCATCGGTGTCGAAGGGCGTCGCCGCGACGATGGTCGCCAAGCTCGCCCAACAGGGGAAGATCGATCTCGGGTCGCCGGTGGCGAATTATGCGCCGGACCTCCGGCTGCCGGCGCGGGCCGAATATCGCGCGACGGTCGGCGACGTCCTGTCGCACCGCCTCGGCCTTTATCGCAACGCCTACGACAACAAGCTCGAGGAAGGACAGGACCCGAGCGTCCTTCGCCAGACCCTGGCCCAGCTCAACCTGATCTGCCCGCCGGGGACCTGCTGGTCCTACCAGAACGTCGCCTATGACGCGTCGAGCGAGATGGTCTCGCGGATCACCGGCCTGCCCTACGAGCAGGCGGTCAAGCGCTATCTGTTCAATCCGATCGGGATGACCAGCGGAAGCGTATCGCTGGCTGGGCTGGAATCGAATCGCAGCTGGGCCCGGCCGCACAGCACGGCGCGCAAGCCGCTGCCGATGGTCGACACTTATTACAAGGTGCCGGCGGCGGGCGGGGTCAACAGCAACATCAAGGACATGGCGTTGTGGATGCTGGCCCAGATGGGGGAGATGCCCGACTTGCTCGACCAGCAGCTGCTCGACACGATCCACGCGCCCTACGTCGTCACCCCGGGCGAGCGCGGGCGCCTGCGCAAGTTCCTGGAGCGGCTCGGCACCGCCTGGTACGGCTACGGCTGGCGCAGCTACGATTATGCCGGGCACCGGATCGTCGGCCATCGCGGCGGCATCAACGGCTATCGCTCGCTGATCCTGTTCGACCCCGAGAAGAAGAGCGGCGTGGTCGCGCTGTGGAACAGCAACACCAGCCAGCCGGGCGGGATCGAGTTCGAGGTGATGGACATGGTCTATCACCTGCCGTTTCGTGACTGGCTCGAGCTGGACAAGTCGCACGGCCCGACCGCGATCGAAAGCGAGGCGGAAATGGGCAGCGGGGATACGGCCGCGGCGCGCAAGCAAAAGCGCCGGCGGAGCTGACCGGCGGCGTTTCAGCCGCGTTACGTCTATGCCGGGATGGACGAGCCGATCGTCTGATACGAGGGCTCGGCCACGAGGCAGTTCCTCCACGCCGAATGTCCAACAAAATGTCCAACAATAGGCATCGGCTAGGAATCAACTGAGCAACCGATAAGATTCTGCCTGTCTCCGAGGCAGTCGCAATCGAGAATGACTCCGGGAAAAAGCCTGTCCCACAGCCGTCCCGATGCGATAGGTGACCCGCTCCTTTCGCGAAGGGAGCAAGCAATGCGGGTTGCGACGGCATCGTCGAAACCTTGAATCCGCGCCTCGCGCTCGACGAAGTTGACGAAGTTGACACACCCCCCATCCCCTTCTCGCCCGCGCGTTAGGGGAGCCAACTTCGGCAACTTTCGGTTCGCGCCGGACATTCAGGCCGGCCCAGGAACATCCTGGCCAGCCAGTTGGTTTCCCTCGGCAAATTGGAGGAGCGTACCCATGGCCGAGTCGACGTCGCGCGACGCAATCGCGCTGTTGAAGGAAGATCACCGCAAGGTCGAGGAGCTGTTCGCCCAGTTCGAGAAGGCGAGCGGCGACGGACGCAAGCAGAAGCTCGCTCGCGAGATCTGCCTCGAACTGACGGTCCACACCGTCCTCGAAGAAGAGATTTTCTATCCCGCCTGCGAGGGCAAGGTCGAAGAGGAGCTGCTCAAGGAGAGCTTCGTCGAGCATGACGCGGCGAAGCTGCTGATCGCCGAGATCGAGGCGGCGGACGGCGCGGCCGACGACTTTTTCGATTCCAAGGTGAAGGTGCTGCAGGAGCAGATCGAGCATCACGTCGAGGAAGAGGAGAAGAGGGTCGAGGGATTGTTCAGCCAGGCCCGCAAGGCCGGCCTCGACATGGACGCGCTGGGCGAGCAGATCGCGGCGCGCAAGCAGCAATTGCTCGAGACCTACGCGGCCACCGGCCTGCCCGGGCCCAAGCTGACCACGATGGACGAGGTGGCCGTCTGACCCCGCGACAAGCGGCCGCGCGACAGCTAGACTGGCGGCCGATGAGCGCCGCGCCGGACATCGAGGCCTTTTTCGACGAGGCGACGAACAGCGTCAGCTACCTCGTCGCCGACCCCGAGGCCGCGGTCGCCGCGATCATCGATCCCGTGCTCGACTTCGACCTGGCGAGCGGGACCGTCGGAACCGCGTCGGCCGAGCGCATCCTCGCCGCGGCGGACGAGCGCGGATGGCGGGTCGAATGGGTGCTCGAGACCCATGTCCACGCCGATCATCTGTCGGCGGCGGCCGCGATCAAGGAGCGAACCGGGGCCCGGGTGGCGATCGGCGCGGGCGTCGCCGAGATCCGCCGCGTCTTCGGCCCGCGGTTCGGGGTGAGCGATTTCGACGAGAGGGACTTCGATCGGCTTCTGGAGGACGGCGACACGATCGCGCTCGGCGGCCTCAATGTGGACGTGATGGCGACGCCGGGCCATACGCCGGCTTGCGTCAGCTACCGGATCGGCGACGCGGTCTTCGTCGGCGATACCTTGTTCATGCCCGACTATGGGACCGCGCGGGCCGACTTCCCCGGCGGCGACGCGGCGCAGCTTTACCGCTCGATCCAGCGGATCCTCGCGCTGCCCCGCGCGACCCGGATTTTTCTGTGCCACGATTACAAGGCGCCGGGGCGGGACGATTATGCGTGGGAGACGACGGTCGGGGAGGAGGCTGACCGCAACGTCCATGTCGGCGGCGCGGTAAGCGAGGAGGCCTATGTGACCATGCGCCGGGCGCGCGATGCGACGCTGTGCGCGCCGCGATTGCTCTATCCGGCACTCCAGGTGAACATCCGCGGCGGGCGGCTGCCTCCGCCCGAGCCCGACGGATCCCGCTATTTGCGAATCCCGCTGACCGTCGACTAGCGGAGCGCCGCCATCTCCGACATGCGGCGGGTGTCGCGCCCGTAGGGGTCGTCCGTCCAGGTCAGTTGCCCGCCGTCGGCCCGCGCGGTGAGGTAGGTCACGTAAATCGGCACCGGCCGCGGGAGCAGGACATGCTGTTCCGGCACCCCGGACGAAGCTTGGAGCTGTCCACCGGCCAGCCATCGGCCGAAGCGTTCCGCGTCCTCGAGGCGGATGCAGCCGTTGCTGACGTCGCGTTCGGCCTGGGCAAACAAGTCCTTGTTCGGCGTGTCGTGGAGATAGACGTCGCTGGAGTTTGCAAACGCAAACTTGACATCGCCCATCGAGTTGCCGGGCCCCGGAAGCTGCCGGACGCGGACGGTTGCGCGGGCCTCGGCGACAGCTTTCCAGTCGACCTCGGACGGATCGATGACTTCGGCGTCTTCGCCCGGGCCGGACAGGACCTGATAGCCGCGCGCCTTGAGGTAGCCATGACCCTGATCGAGCACGTTGCGTGCGATGATCCGCTGAGCCAGGTCGGGCGGCACGTTCCAGTACGGATTGAGCGTCGCATAGTGAATGACGCTCGCCACCATCGGAGTCTGGCTGGAGGGCTTGCCGACGATGACCTTCATCGTGTCGGCGATCCGGCCGTCCTCGACCATCCACAGCTGCGCGCTCGCAGCATCGACGACGACATATCGTCCCTTCGCGGGCAGCGGCCGCAGGCGCTCGAGATTGGCGACGATCCGCGAGTCCGGAAATCCGCCGGCCTGGACCTGCTGCCATGCGGCATCGCGGAGCGACGCATAGAAGGGGTTGACCGCCGCGACGGACCGAAGGTGGGCGTCGAGCGAGCGCGACGCCGCGGCTAGCTTGAGGATTTCGCTGGCGGTTTGCTTGCGCGGCGCGATCCACTGCTCGGCATAGGTCATTTCGGTCGGCGTCTGGCGCAGCATCTGGACATAGCGGACCCAGCCCGCGGAAAGCTGGCGGTCGGCTTCGATCAGCGCGGCGCTGTCACCGGTTGAAGCGCGCGCCAGCCACGCCTCGGCTTGAGACGCGATCGCCGGACCGTCGGCAAAGCCTTCGAGCGACGCGCGCTTCAGAATCGTGACCAACGTCCGGGCCGCCGAGCTGTTCGGGCCGTCCGCGAGCCACAACGGCTGTCCGTTGCGCGACGCATAAAAGGCGTTGACGCCCGGGTCGGTCGGCATGTCGAACATGCGTAACGAAGCCGCAGCGCCGAGTGGCGCCTGCGCGAGAGCGGGCCCGGCAGCGGACATAAGTGCGACGCATGCGGCGCTTGCGATCAGGCCTCTAACCACGCAAAATCCTTTGGAAATCCGTGTCTCGCGGCAGCGAAGAGTATTGCCGCCGCACGGTTCAGAATGGGTGACCAGCGTTGGTAAACGATCGTCCCGCGCCGGGACTGTCAGGCCGGGCACCGATCAAGCCCCGATGTAGACCGGCGTGCCAACGGCGGTCGTCGAAAAGAGCTTCTTGGCGAAGGTCGCGGGCAGACGGATGCAGCCGTGCGAAGCCGGGCGGCCCGGATTGTGTCCGGCGTGCAGGGCGACACCATATTGGTCGATGAACTGCGCGAACGGCATCGGCGCGTCGTCGTATTTCTTCGACCGGTGCATCACCTTCTTGCCGAGGACGGAGAAAATCCCGGTCGGCGTGTCGCGTCCGGGCTCACCGGTCGAAATTGAGGCTACGGCCATCAGCGAATCGCCGCGGTACAGATAGGCGAGTTGGTCGGAGATGCTGATCACGACCCGTTCGGATCCCGCGCTCTCCGGCACGTTGCGCCAAAGATATTGCCCGGGCTTCGGGACCTTCGGCCCGAAGACATCGAGCATGTCGACCCGCGCCTGCGAGGCCGCGTCGCTCGCTTCCAGCTTGGCTTCGTAGGTTTCCAACGCGAAGGCTGGCGTCGAGGATAGCGAGGTCGTTAGAACGCACGATCCCGTCAGCGCCAGCGCAAGGGCTAGCTTCTTCATTTTACACACCTGAATTTTTCTGTTGACTTTTGCTGCGAAAATGCACGGCACCCGAGTCGAGTTCCTTGCAGATTGTCCCTTTGTTGGTTTGAAGGGCGGCCGCGATCGCCGCTGGGACGTGAATCTCCCGTCGTCAGTTGCCCTGATCGGCAGTTCAACAGGCCGCGCTAGGGACTGCGAGCAGTGGCGAGCGATTTCCTAGCGCGAGAAACCCCGGACCCGAACGCGGGCGATCAATCGAGACCAAGCGTCCGGCGGTAGGGGGCATCCAGCAAATCCTGCTCCTCAGCGTGCTTCTTCATGTAAGCCGCGAAAAAGGGGCAGATGGGGATGACTTTGAGACCACGTTCCCGCGCCGAGCGGAGCGCGAAGCGGATGAGGGCTGAGCCCACGCCTTTTCCCTCGTGCGCGGGGGGCACCTCGGTGTGCGTAAACATGATCTTGCCTTCCGGCAGAGTGTATTGGGCGATGGCCAGGGATCCATCGCCGAGGTCGATCTCGAACCGATGGAGCGCCGAATTGTCGCGGACGTCATAATCTGGTCCAGTCATGTTCATCTCCTCCGGGAAGCGATGGCGCCAAGGTCAAGCAAATTCCGCCCTATTTTACAGCGAATTACTCACCAACACGCTGGCAGCGGAAGTGCTATAATCAGGTAATCGGGTTTGGAGGGAATCCCATGGAATATGAAATGGAGACCAACCGGTCGTGGCAACTCGTCGCGCTGCTGCTGACCATCGTTATCGTCGGCGGAGCGATCACTTACGCGGTAACGGCCGCCTGATCCGGTCCTGACATCCTGATTGTCGCGCGCGGAAACGCGGCGGGACCGCGTTGCCCGGCGTTAGCGACTTGTTAGCGGTCGTGGAGCGAAGCTTTTTGCCCCCGAACCGGAAATGCCCATGACCGCATCGCCATCGGCCACCACCTTCGTCGTGGGAGATCGGCTGCCCTGGCCGGACGAAACGGCGGCTTCGCCCGACACGGGTCCGCTCGATCCGGGAGTGATTTGCGACGGCGGCTCTCGTCGAGAATGCACGATCAGAAAAATCTCAGCACGGGGCGTGACGCTCGTCGGCGCGCCAGAGAAAGCGCCCGGCGAGGAAATTGCGATTGAACTCGAAACAGGGCAGCGCGCGGGAACAGTCGCCTGGGTCGAGCGCGGTGAGATCGGAATTTGCTTCGACGAGCCGATCGACATGGTCGCCCTGCTCAACCGCAAGCTGGTCAGCCAACCTGTCGAGCGCCGGACGATGCCGCGGGTCGAGATCCGCTCCGGGGTTTATTTGAAATTTGCGGAAAACCTGCGAGCCGCGACAATGCGCAACATCTCGGCTCGTGGCTTGCAGATCGAGGGCGACGATCTGCCCGACGTGGGGACTTATGTGTCGGTCTTTGTCGAGGGTTTGAACATCCCGCCAGGGGAAGTGGTCTGGAAGCGAGGCCGCGTGGCTGGGATCGAGGTGTTCGAAGAGCTTAGCTGGACGTCGATCGTCCCGTGGGTCAAGACCACGATCCGGAAAGCGGCAGACTAGCCATCATTCCGCGCTGACGAAGGAATCGAGCACTTTCTTTCGTCCCGAATGCTCGAAGTCGATTTCGAGCTTGTTGCCCTCGATGGCCGCGATGGTGCCGTAGCCGAACTTGCCGTGGAACACGCGCTGGCCAAGCGAAAGGTCGTCGCGGCCCTGGTTGCCGAGGCTGATGGCGGACCCGCGCGCCTCGATCACCCGTTGCGGTTCCGGATTGTAGCCGGCGCGGCTGGCGCGCTGCCAGCCCGGGCCCCGCGAGGGGCGAGCGACATGCGCGAACGGATCGGAGCGCTCCGACCATTGCGCCCGCCACAGGCTCTCACCTCCGGTCATAGTGGTCTCTTCCTCGATATGCGCCTTGGGCAATTCGGCAAGGAAGCGCGACGGGATCGAGCTCGTCCATTGTCCGTAGATCCGGCGGTTTGCCGCGTGAACGATGGTCGCATTCCGACGCGCCCGCGTCAGCGCGACATAGGCGAGGCGCCGCTCCTCCTCGAGCGCCGCGAGACCGCCTTCGTCGAGTGCGCGCTGCGACGGAAAGACGCTTTCCTCCCAGCCGGGAAGATAGATGCGATCGAATTCCAGGCCCTTAGCCGCGTGGATGGTCATGATGGTGACGCGATCGCCCTGCCGCGCTTCATCATTGTCCATCACCAGGCTGACATGCTCGAGGAAGGCCAGTAGCGATTCATATTCTTCCATCGCGCGCGCAAGCTCGGCGAGGTTTTCGAGCCGGCCGGCGCTTTCGGCCGAGCGGTCGGCCTGAAGCATCGCCGTATAGCCGGATTCGTCGAGAAGGATCCGGGCGAGCTCGGGGTGCGGCAGCTCGCTCGACATCTGCCGCCAGCGGGCGATGTCGGCGACGAAGTTGCCGAGGCTGCGGCGGGCCTGCGGCGTGAGCTCGTCCGTGCCGAGGATCGAGGCCGCGGCTGTCAGCAGCGGCTGCTGGCTTGCTCGCGCGTGACGATGAATCGCGGCGACCGCCTTGTCGCCGAGGCCGCGCTTGGGCTGGTTGACGATGCGGTCGAACGCCAGGTCGTCCGCGGGCTGCTGGATCAGCCGCAGATAAGCGATGGCGTCGCGGATCTCGGCGCGCTCGTAAAATCGGAAACCGCCGATGATCTGATAATTGAGGCCGATCGCGATGAATCGCTCTTCGAACTCGCGGGTCTGAAATTGCGCGCGAACGAGGATCGCAATGTCATCGAGCGAGCCGCCTCGGACCTGGTGGCGTTCGACCTCCTCGCCGATGCGGCGCGCTTCCTCCGGACCGTCCCAGACGCCAATCACGCGCACCTTTTCGCCATCACCGGCGTCGGTCCACAATGTCTTGCCGAGGCGGCCGGCATTGTGCGCGATCAGTCCATCGGCGGCTGCCAAGATGTGGCTGGTCGAGCGGTAGTTCTGCTCGAGCCGGATGACCTTCGCGCCGGGGAAGTCCGCTTCGAAGCGGAGGATGTTCGCCACTTCGGCGCCGCGCCAGGAATAGATCGACTGGTCGTCGTCGCCGACGCAGCAGAGGTTGCGGCGCGGCTCGGCGAGGAGCTTCAGCCACTCATACTGGGCCTGGTTGGTATCCTGATATTCGTCGACCAGAATGTAACGGAACCGCTCGCGGTAGATGCCGAGTACGTCGGGGTGACGGCGGAAGATGACCAGCATATGCAGGAGCAGGTCGCCGAAATCGCAGACGTTCAGGGTGCGGAGGCGCGCCTGATATTGCGCGTAGAGATCCGCCCCGCGACCGGCAGCGAAAGACTCGGCCTCGCCGGGCGCGATCTGCTCCGGCGTCCAGCCCCGGTTCTTCCAGCGGTCGATGAGAGCGGCGAGCTGTCGGGCGGGCCAGCGTTTCTCGTCGAGGTTTGCGGCGCTGATCAGCTGCTTGAGGACGCGCAGCTGGTCGTCGGTGTCGAGAATCGTGAAATTGGAGTGGAGACCGACGAGCTCGGCGTGGCTGCGGAGCATCCGCGCGGCAACCGAATGGAACGTGCCGAGCCACGGTAATCCCTCGAGCGCGCCTCCCGATAGGGTTGCTACGCGTTCCTTCATCTCGCGCGCGGCCTTGTTGGTGAAGGTCACCGCCAGGATCTGGCTCGGCCAGGCCATTCGCGTCGCGATCAGATGGGCGAGACGGGCCGTCAGGGCGGCGGTCTTGCCGGTGCCGGCGCCGGCGAGGACCAGCACCGGCCCTTCCGTCGTCAAAACCGCTTCGCGTTGCGGCGCATTGAGGCCCCGCAGGTACGCAGGTTCGGGAGTTCGTGCAGGCGATTCAGGCAGATTTTTCGACACCTGGGCCGAGGTACGCCGGGGAGAACGGAACGGCAACCGCGGCAAAAAGGCGCGCGGATGCCGAAATAGAGCCCTGGCAAAAGTTCCGACCGTTGTGCCCGATATCCCCGTTATCCACAGGCTTGTCGCCCGATTTTTCGCTTTTGCGACTCGGAAGAGATGTGCATGGTGACTTGGTGATCGGGACGGCGGTCCCGGCCTCCCCAAAAGCCGGAAACGGCATGAGGGTGCGGCAGGTGACCAAAGGTCCGATCTCCGCCGGCCGGCAATGCCGAAGCTCTTCGGAGCGGAAGCGGGGCCAGCCGGGAAGAGGCGCCGGAAGAGTCGGTCTTCCTCGAGCGCGACGCGGCTCGAAGCGGTCTTAGGATCGCCGAGAGTAAAGCGGGACGCAAGAGTGATCGACCCAAGAAGGGCCGCGGAACGTCGGACGGTTTTGACTCCGGTCAGGCCGGCGGATTGAAGGACGAGCGATCCTCCGGGTTGCACGTCGGTAGATCGGTCAGGCTCCTCGCAAGAGGGAGCGGTCAGATGGGAAGCGACGCCTGAGCTGGTGAGCCAGGATCGAGAGCGGGTCCTTCGGACTTTCGGGTTTGGGGATCAGGTTACGAACACCGGCAGATCCTTCGCTCGGCGCAGTGGGGGCTGGCAGCAATGCCGGCCCCCATTTCTTTTGGGCAAAAGGCGTCCTGCTCGCCTCTGCGCGAAGCCTTCATTTCTTGCGACGAGGGCTCTGCTGAAGCCGATTGCCGCCGCCGCGCGGCGGGCCGAAGGGCTCATGTCACCGCGGCCGCGGCGCTGATATGCTGACCCGAGCGGAGGGTCAGACATGAATTACATTTTCAACCGGATGGCGGAACAGATCGCAATGTGGGCGGGGCGAGCCGGCGCGTTCGCGCTCGCCCTCGGCATCGTCATATTCTGGGCGGCGACGGGCCCGGTCTTCGGCTGGTCCGACACCTGGCAATTGGTGATCAACACCGGGACCACGATCGTCACCTTCCTGATGGTCTTCCTGATCCAGAACGCGCAGAACCGCGACGCGTCGGCGATCCAGTGCAAGCTCGACGAGCTGATCCGCGCCGTCGGCCACGCCCGCAACCAGTTCATCGGCATCGAGCATTTGACCGAGGGCGAGCTGCGCGAACTTCAGCGCACGCTCGAGGAACTGGCCGGCGACGAAGCAACCCATCACGAGGCGGTGGCGCGCCTGATTGCCCGCCGCTGAGCCAAATCCGCCCTCGCGCGTTAGGGCGGGCAGGTGGCGGCGGCAATCGGGCCGCCGGAGCGGCGGGCGCGAAGGAGTAAAGACGTGCGCGTCCTTTTCCCTGCCTTGCTGTTCGCCGCCGTTCCCGCCGCCGCTGCCCCGAGCCCGACCACGCCGACGCTGCCCATCGCCGGCTGGTGGGAGAAGATCACCGTCACGATGAACGGCGAAGGCAAGGCGCAATCGTGCAAATATGAGACCAACCGGAGCGCCGGCAGCTCGCCCGACTGCGAGGTGGTCGGCGGGCCGGTCAGCGCGGTGAAGACCGGCGGGCTCAGAAGCGAGGTCTCGAAGATCACCTTCGAACGCCAGTTCAGCCCGGGCCCGGCCGAGCCCGCGGACGGCGAGCTCCAGCCGGGCGACAAGCTCCTCGGCCGCCAGGTGATGGCGCTGGCGATCGACGCCGCGGGCAAGGTCAGCGACTGCGAAATCGTCGCGGCCGACGGCGACCTCGGCCTCGCCTATGGTTGCGAGGAAGCGGCCGCGGAACGGTTCGAAGCGAGCGCCGGCGGGGAATGGGCAAAGCCGATGCCGGCGTTCATGACCATCCGCATCTACGGCCATTCGGAGCAGGTGGCGTAACTCAGCTGCTCGTAATCGGTGGCGCTGCTCGAATTGGCGCCCTGGGTCGTGACCGGGAGACGGGTCTTCGACCGGATCACGACCAAGGCGGTTCGGCTTCAC